>NZ_ASSB01000199.1:0-1171 GCF_000520755.1 Paenibacillus sp. 1-18 | reverse complement strand
TGGTGAGAGAATCGTGATCTTCTCCACCAACGCATTGAATAGGTTATCATCAAATTGTTCCAGTATATCTTGCTGTGAGCTTAGGATTTGAATAATCTCATACACACGCTCCTTAATTTTTCCCTTCTGATCCTCTTCCTCCTCTAATATCAGCATCTGTTGCCGTAGCTCGTTTAGCTCGCTGGAAAGTCTGTTCGTTTCTTCATTATATACAATCTCATCAATCTGATTCCGTAGCTTAAGATTCACTAATTCCTTCAAGTCGGATTTCAATTGTTGCATCTGTCCTTCGATATCCAATAGCGGTTCTTGCCCTACTTTGCTGGAAAGCACCGATTCAATATTGGCTTTCAACGTCTTCATGAATCCTTTCTTATTCTCATACATCCGGTTGAACAATCGTACAAACGCGGAATGTAAAACTTGTTCATCAACCGATTTGGCATCACAGGCTACTTTCCCTTCATTGACATACGTTTTGCATTGCCATACCACTTTTTTGGATGGATTATTGCTGTTCCAGGTTCGGCGCTTAAAAATAGCTCCGCAGCATCCACAATATACTTTGCTACTGAGTGCATATTTACTGGAGTATCTTTTGCTCTCCCCCATGACACTCCCTTTCAGCTTGGCACGGCGTGCCTTCTCTTTTTGTACCGCCTCGAATATTTCCTTCGAGACAATCGGTTCATGGTTGTCCTCAATTAAATATTGCTGCTCCTGTCCTTTATTCCTTATTCGTTTGTGGGTTAGAAAATCTACCGTTACCGTCTTTTGCTGAAGCAAAGCTCCGTAATATTTCTCATTGGTCAGAATTAAGGTAATGGAGGAATCCCACCACGTATCGCCACCCGTGACTGTTTTAATCTTATCTCGCATCAATCCTCTGGCTATCGCCTGATAGCTTTTGCCGTCTAGATACTCCTCATATATGCGCCGCACAATCTCTGCTTCTGGCTCGTTAATCACCAATTCACCATGTTCATCCTTATCATAGCCGAGGAAGCGAGTGGTGTTGCAGAAGACTTTGCCGTTTTGGAAGCCACGTAGTATGCCCCATCGGCTGTTTTCCGAAATGTTTCGACTCTCGTCTTGTGCAAGTGAGCTCAGAATGGTCAGCAATACCTCACCTGTGGTATCCAGTGTATTAATATTCTCCCGTTCAAAGAAT
>NZ_ASSB01000198.1:0-18769 GCF_000520755.1 Paenibacillus sp. 1-18 | reverse complement strand
CGGGTCATGAAAGCCGTAAGTCATTAGAAGTCTATTACAAACTGCAATCACTGATGATCAGGAGAAATACAATGAGGTAATTTATAGATTTCCCATTTGGTAACATCTACTTTGCGGGTGGTGTCAGCTTCGCTGGTACTCCCCCCACTAATCTGAACTCCAAAGGATGTAAGGCTTCATCCATCCCCTCAAGGGCATTCCGAATCAAGGATGAACGCATTTTCTGCCTGTTTGTCAATCAGGTAATGAATGGTCGTTAAATCCAGCAAATGCGAAATTTCAGTGTTATCAAAGCCACCACTGCAAAATCGCCCGGCACAGACACATCCAGTCTTCGCGCCTCGGTCACAAGCCCTGCAGCCAAATAATCAGTAGAACAAGCAAAAGCATCCGGTTTGTTCGTTTGCGTTGCCCACCAATGAGCGATATTTTCACCTGCTTCAATCGAATTCAAGTCATTAAAAGAAATGGAAATCATCCCGATAAGCTTCGTCACGCCTGTCTTTAAAGAAACCGCATTTAAATTGGGCACCTACTCAAGTCGGTCTATGACCTCCTGCACCCGCTGTCTTGTCCGTTCACTTACAAACGGATGCTTGTTAATGACACGGGATACCGTCGCTGAGGATACACACTCCAGTTTTTTAATTTCATGGATATTCGCCACTTTCCTCACCTCGTTCCTCTTATTTTAGCATGTTTGTGATCTTTCGCCCCATCATCATCCTTCAGCAAAGTTTTTAAGAGCGCTTGACCTGTAATGCATTACAGAGATTACAGTGAAATTGAGCTTGAGAAAGCAATTTAAAAAATACACTCAGGAGGCGGAACGCATGAAAAAAGATGAGCTTCCCGTGCGGGAATTATGGCTGGTAGACATTGAAGCCGGACGTGAAAAACTGGAGATCGTGGGCGCTATGGCCAAACGAATGGTTAAGGCAGCAGGCATTTGATTGTGAGGTTCACTTGACGCTGGATCGTCGGGCCGCCTTGAAGGATGCCGATTTTGTAACGACACAGTTCCGCGTAGTTCTGCTCGATGCACGGATTAAAGATGAAAGTATTCCATTAAAGCACGGTATGATCGGCCAGGAAACCAATGGAGCCGGAGGAATGTTTAAGGACTTGTGTACGATTCCCGTTATTCTTAGTATCGTCGAAGATATGAAAGAATTGTGCCCAAATGCGTGGCTGATTCATTTCACCAATCCGGCAGGAATGGTCACGGAAGCCGTGCTGCATTATGGTCAATGGGACAAAGTCATTGGTCTATGCAATGCTCCGATTGGCGCAATCAAAAGTGCGGCAGCGATGCTGGACACACCAGAAGAAGAGCTGTTTTTTAAATTTGCGGGCATTAACCACCTTCACTGGCATCGAATTTATGACAAAACGGGGACCGAATTAACGGAGCAGGTCATTGAAGGACTGTATGCACCAGGTGCAAAACCGGAGAAGGTCGTTGAAAATATCAGGAACATGCGCTTCCTGTACGATCAGGTTCGTCAATTGAAAATGCTGCCTTGTCCGTACCATCGTTATTACTACATGACGGATAACATGCTGAAGGAAGAATTAGAGGAAGCCAAAAACGAAGGAACTCGGGGTCAAGTCGTCAAACGTCTCGAAGAAAGTCTGTTTGAACTGTATAAAGATCCGAATCTGGATTACAAACCGGAGGAATTATCGAAACGCGGCGGTGCGCATTACAGTGATGCAGCCTGTGAAATTATCAATTCGATCTATACACATTGATGGTGGTAAGTACACGGAATAACGGAGCTATTGACGACCTCCCTTATGACTGTGCTATCGAAATTACCAGTGTGATCCGTGCCCATGGTGCGGAGCCTGTAAACTTCGGCAAATTCCCGCCTGCACAGCGGGGCCTGCTGCAACTCATGAAGGCAATGGAAGAGCTGACGATTGAAGCGGCGGTCACTGGCGACTACGCGACCGTACTGCAAGCCTTCACTCTAAATCCGCTTGTTCCAAGCGGTGACATTGTCCAAACGGTGCTGGATGAATTACTGGAGGCACATAAAGAGCATTTGCCGCAGTTCTTTGCCAATAACGGGAAGGCGACAGTGTAAAATTTATAATGCAAGCTATCTTGCCGGATATATGAAAAACGGCCGTTTCCTCCACTTTGAATGGGTCTCGGCCGTTTTTTTGTTATCCATGCCTAATATATATCCCAGGAGGGATACTCTCCCTATGGTCGAGACTGCGAAGCTTATGCTAACGAGGATTATGCCCTGGCATCCCCAAAATGGGTTCTCATCCCACTGGAATGAAAAAAGCTTCCTAATTAGATAGGAAGCTTTTCTCTATACGTCCCAGGAGGGATTCGAACCCCCGACCGACGGCTTAGAAGGCCGTTGCTCTATCCAGCTGAGCTACTGGGACAAAAATGGTATTCAGTTAAACCTTATGTATTCAGCGCATTAATTATTATATCATATTTCGGGTAACTGTCAAAAGCATTTTTTCAATCTCCAGGGAAACGACCGAGATAGGAATCATTTGGACGCTAACGGGGTATTATGTACAAAAGGCCATGCTATAAAGGAGGGGTATCTTTGAAGGGTCTATTGTCGTCACTTTGTTATTTCAGTATTTTCTTCGCACCTTTTCTATTGCCTGTCATTGTGTGGATTGCAGTACGAGACGAATATGTACAGGGACATGCGAAAAAAGCCCTTTTATCGCACATTTTCCCCATTATTGCGGCGATTCCACTTGTGTATTTTATTGCAACAGCCAATCATGCAGGTTCTGTAATCGGGTTTGTACTATTATTCGTAGTGGTCTATCTCGGGGTTTTTGTCTATAACATCTACAAAGGGATTATGACACTGCGTGAAGCTGCATAGCTCCAAAAAAGCCTCCTGCATTCCGCTTGTTAGCCGGAAGTGGAGGCTTCTTTGGATAACTGGATGATCAAACCTTATCCTTCCCGCCTATTTATTGCCAAAACGTTTAGGATTTCTTCGTACCTCATGCCTTACGTTTTTCTCCAGCACTTCTTCCGCAAACTCATTGTTATGAATATAACTGCTGCTTTTGTTCTTCTTATATTTCGGTTTGCCGTCTATGATTTCCCCCTCCTTTCACGCTGATTCTGTGATGATGCCGGAGTCCAAATCAACAGAAGCCGAGGCATAGCGCACCAAATTCTCATCCCCCGAACTCCTTGGCAAACTCCGTGCTAAGCTGCCCATAGGAGAGCAATTCCCGTTTAAACTTGTCCCGTTCCTCACCAGCGGTAATGTGTGTGGATTCGGTAAAAGCCTTGTCTGTCACTTCTTCAAATGCGGAGTGCAGATTATTGTCGTACCAATCCAGCTCCAAATCGGCGTCATTGCGGATGATCCGTACCATGTCATAGTCATTCTGACCGTCCTGCTGATTGTTGGCCGTGATATACACCAGCAATTCCGGGTCATCTGCCGCACCGGGCCGCACCTCTACCTCTGCGCAGCGCACTCCGTCGATTTCAGTGAAACGACGTATTTTGGCGTCCTTGATGTAGTACATTGGTCTCCCTCCTTCCTTGCGAGTAGACGGGTTGCCCCATCTGTAGTTTTCGGAACGGACAGACATTTTATGCTTCTTTTCGGCATATATACTGATGAACTGGGGATTTAGTTTTAATTCATTCCAACACTGGATGAACACGACAAAGAGAGGATGAATAGACATGTGCGGAATTACAGGTTTCATACAGTGGAACGGAGACTTGATGCATCAGTCGGAGCTGCTGCTGAATATGACGCAAACACTCTCCGATCGCGGACCGGATGCTGCGGGTACCTGGATATCCAACCCGTGTGCCTTCGGACACCGAAGACTGAGCGTAATGGACCCCGAAAATGGCGCTCAGCCTATGATCCGGCAGCTTGAGGATATCACTTATACGATTGTATATAACGGGGAAATATATAACGCGCCTGAGTTAAAAAAAGAACTGCAGCAGCGTGGGCATTTTTTCCGTACACAATGCGACACAGAGGTGCTGCTCGAGGCCTATATCGAATGGGGCCCCGAATGCGTGGATCGGTTGAACGGCATTTTTGCGTTTGCTGTCTGGGATAGTGGGCGGCAACAGGTATTTCTGGCACGGGATCGCTTGGGGGTAAAGCCGCTATTTTATAGCCACACGGAGAATGTATTCGTATTTGGCTCTGAACCCAAAGCGCTGCTTCAGCACCCTGCCGTCGAAGCCGTCGTTGACGCTGAGGGATTGGCGGAAATTTTTATCATCGGACCGGCACGTACCCCCGGACACGGCGTCTATTCGTCCATGAAGGAGCTGCGGCCCGGACAAACGCTGACCTACAACCGCGATGGCATGCACATTCAGACTTATTGGAAGCTGGAAAGCATTGCGCATGAGGATGACACGGAACAAACCGCGCTAAAGGTACGAGAGCTGTTGCTGGATACGGTGGAGCGGCAGCTCATTTCGGACGTTCCGGTGTGCACCTTGCTGTCTGGCGGTCTGGATTCAAGCGCATTGTCCGCATTAGCTGTCGATTATTATAAGCGTACCGGGCAGGGACAAGTTCATACGTATTCGGTCGATTATGTGGATAACGACAAGCATTTTAAAGCCCATGCCTTCCAGCCCGGAGCCGATGCCCCCTGGATTCAACGCATGGTGGACGAATTGGGCACCAACCATCACTGGATCGAATTCGATACACCCGAGGTCGTAGCGGCCCTGAACAACTCCACGCTAACACGGGATTTACCCGGGATGGCGGATGTGGATTCGTCGCTGTATCTCTTCTGCCAGGAGATTAAGAAAGGAGCGACGGTTGCCATTTCCGGCGAGGCAGCGGATGAAGTGTTTGGGGGATATCCGTGGTTCCATCGTGAGGATATGCTGAACTCAGGCACGTTCCCGTGGGCAGTCGCCCCCGATATGAGAGCCAGTCTGCTGTCTCCCGAGGTACGGGAATGGATCAAGCCCTTGGAGTACCTAAACGACCGTTATTCAGAGGCTATAGGAGAAGTGCCAAAGCTGTCAGGGGAAACAGGTAAAGCTGCACAGATGCGTGTTATGTCCTATTTAAACATCACTCGCTTTATGCCTACACTGCTGGATCGCAAGGATCGGATGAGTATGGGGGCCGGACTCGAAGTACGGGTGCCGTATTGCGATCATCGGCTGGTGCAGTATGTATGGAACATCCCTTGGAGCATTAAGATGACAGGCGGACGCGAAAAAGGCATTCTACGGAAGGCGCTGGAGGGTATATTGCCGGATGATGTACTGTACCGTAAAAAAAGCCCCTATCCCAAAACGCATAACCCTTCCTATCTTGCCGCTGTGAAAAAGCAGGTACTGGAACTGCTGGATGATTCCTCTTCCCCGCTGCTTAAGCTGATTGATACGCAGAAGGTGCGTGATATCGCAGCTTCGCCAGAGGCATCCACTAATCTGCCCTGGTTTGGCCAGCTGATGTCGGGACCTCAATTATTTGCGTATCTGACCCAGGTGGATAACTGGCTTCGCACCTACAAGGTAGCGATTCGATAGGATTAGCTTGGTATCATCCCCTTCAAATTAGACACCTAATAAATTCTGTATCATGAGGATAGAGTGAACTGGAGTGGGAAGGGAAACTAAAAAACACAAACGGCTCGTTTGTGTTTTTTAGTATTTAGTTCAAAAAAACTACTCTTGAATTTTTTTGCAATTTCCATCAATTCGCCAAGAGTGGTCTTAAAAGCAGAAACAGTATAGAAGTGATCTTTCGTAATTAGATGAACAACTTTTCTCTCTTTTCCATCTACATAAGCAGCGGTATGGCCATTGATTTTAGTTAACTCAACTTTCTCCAATTTATAGGAGTCTTTCAAGCTTTCAATAGTAGCCTCTTCATCCTTTTGGGATTCATTTTGAATGATCATAACTTCAGCGCCATCATTCCCGCGATATGATTGTCTGATAATCAGCCCATATTCGCCTTTTAAAGCGGTTGTATTTAATGGTTTCAAACTGTGCTTTTCAGCCGCTGCTGTTTTAAGTGAGGCTCCCTGCGCTAGATTGGGAATATGGATTTCTGATGCTGGTACATCAGATATGTTTATGAGTCCTTCAATATCAGTAGAACCTTCGACCACTGCCTCTGCTGGTGTTTCTGATTCGGCAGCATATGAATTATGTACAAATGCATCACTACCTATTACGAGTGCGCCACCCAAAGCTACAGCAACCAATTGTTTTTTCAATTTAATCCCTCCTATTAAGCTGGTTAACGTTACCTTGCCGTCTGCTCGGACCATGTAAAAAGGCCGACACAATGGTCGACCTCCCCACTGCATATAAATAACTATAATACGATTATTGCAATTCTCCTCTTGTGTTGCCTAAGCGAATTGAAAGGCCGCCCTTCATAACACCTTCGGGGGAAGTAAGGTTAAGATAGAAATTACCAGTAGATTGATACAAACACTCTAGCATATCCATAATGCGGATCAATGTAGAAACGCTCTGACATGTCAGTATTCGCAAGAGACTTGGCTAGTACCTTATTCGTGTCCTGAGGAGTAATTACATGATCTCCCGGTTTTTGCGTGTTCACATCAGTTGAATTTGCTGACTGACTCACTTGTGCTGAGTCTTTTTTAGCTGGTGCAACATCGATCGTAGCTGCGGCAGAAGCACTCAATGGAATTGCAAGAGCTAAAGACAAAACAGATGCTACAGAAGCTTTTTTAATGCTTTTCATTTAAGAAACCCATTTTTCCCAAATTTTGTTTTTACCTAACCGATGTTAATTACCTTATTGAATTGAATTAATAAAAGCGACCCCCCTCTTTGAAGACCAGAATGGTTTTTATTAATCAACTCCAAGTATGTATAAGTTCCAATTTTGTTATATGACTAATAAAGGCTTGTTGCAGATGTTTGTCTCTTCTTACATTATAAGTTTTTTATTGTAATTTTCCAACAAAACATTGGATGATGATTCCATTATCCTAATAAGGCACGCTGCGGAATTGAACCGCGCAAGGGTTCTAACCAAGCGGTATCTTTCCGCTGGTTAACTAGTGCCTTATTACCTGGGCATGCAACAAAGTTCCGGGCTGATTCGGGGGAATAATTTGGGGTAAGATTCATGGAAATGGAAAAAATCAAAAGTCTATACATGGTTATACCCCTGTCTACTTGACAGGGGTATAACCGTTCAATAAAGCTGTGAGACAACAGACTCGTCTAAAGATTACTCAAGCCTAACAGCTATATTGCTAAAAACTACGCGTGCGGATTCCCCAGCTTGGCCGCCAAATTACGCAGGGCTATGCCTCGATGGCTGATAGCCTGCTTTTGTTCCAGCGTCAGCTCGGCCATCGTCTTCTCGTACTCAGGCAAATAAAACAACGGATCATAGCCAAATCCGCCGCCGCCTGCGGTTTCTGTTGTAATCCAGCCATCCACCGAGCCGGTTGTTTCCAACGTCTCCCCTGTCTGCGGATTATACAGAATTAAGGTACAGACGAATTGAGCCGAGCTTAGCAAGGGCTGTTCTGTATCATCACCCAGCTGCTTCGATTCCAAAACATCGAGCAGCTTAATATTGTTTTCGTGATCGCTGGCACCCTCTCCAGCATAACGGGCCGAGTATACGCCCGGCGCACCGTCCAGCAAGTCCACGCACAGGCCGGAATCATCGGCCAGCACGGGCAATCCAAGGGCATCTCCGACCGCTTTGGCTTTTTTCAGCGCATTCTCCGCAAACGTTTTGCCATCCTCAACCACATCAGGAATGTCGGGGTAATCGTACATGCTTTTGACTTCCTTGCCGAGCGGAGCAAAGGCATGTGCAAATTCACGCACCTTCCCTTTATTCTTCGTAGCGACAATGACAATCGGGCCGTCCAGTCGCATTAGACTCCAGCCCCCGAACGTCCAGCCCCGATCTTATCAGCAATCGGTCCAAGCACTTCTTTTTGACGCTCGATCATTTGCAGAATCCCTTGTTCGCCCAAGCTAAGCAACTGATCCAATTCGTTACGGTCGAATGGACTCTCTTCTCCGGTACCTTGCAGCTCGACATATTTGCCGCTGCCAGTCATTACCAGGTTCATGTCTACCTTGGCCTTGGAATCCTCTTCGTAGTTCAGATCCAGCAATGCTTTCTCACCAACAACCCCTACACTGACAGATGCCAGAAAATCTGTAATCGGAAAAACAGGTAGCTTGTGCTGGGTGGAAATTTTATTGACCGCAATCGCTAACGCTACGAATGAGCCGGTAATTGAGGTTGTGCGCGTTCCCCCATCGGCCTGAATAACGTCACAGTCCAGCGTAATGGTCCGTTCACCAAGCGCCTGCAAATTTACAACCGAACGCAATGCTCTTCCGATTAGACGCTGAATTTCCATGGTACGGCCCGTCAGCTTGCCACGCGCGGCTTCGCGCTGATTACGGCTATGAGTCGCCCGCGGAAGCATGGAATACTCTGCGGTCACCCAACCCTTTCCTTGTCCCTTCATAAAGGGAGGAACGCGTTCTTCCACAGTAGCCGTGCATATGACTTTCGTCTCGCCAACCTCTATAAAAACAGAGCCCTCCGCGTATTTATTTACTCCTGCTGTCAATTTCATCGGGCGCAGCTCATTACCGTTTCGTCCGTTAGATCTACTCATGCTTTTTCCTCCTACGTCGTATGCAACCTGTTCTTATATGTTTATTTTACCAAAGTGTGCAGGCAAAAGCACCCCAAGGACGATTTCACGCCCTTAAAGAGGAATTTCGTTAATGTGCTGCGGCTTGGCTACAGGTTCTCCATAATTCTGATTATTCTGTCCAATAACACTTTTCTCGCCATTCAGTTCAATCCGAATTTTCGTTTTAGCCGCATCCTCTGAATTATCTGCTACTGTCAGTACGACCGATTCCAGAAATTCCGCAGGTACCGCTTCTCCCTTGGCGAACATATCATCTGAGAGTGACACCGTAATTACGTTGTCCTTGGAACGTTCTACCGATTTTAGTGCTGTCTCCCCTGTCATCACTTCCTGTAATCCGTCCTCCAGCTGCGGCCCTTGAATCAATTGATGCAGCGCGGATTGGACACGATCCTTTTCCGGGCTGACCAGCCGCGTGACGGGCACATAATATTGAACTCCGGCAGGAGATGAGGATGAGAAATATACCGTAACCGGGCTGGAATCCAGCGGTGACACGCCATGACCAACCTCCAAATTAATGCCTACTGCGCGCGTCAACGGATGATCCAGCGGCGTGCCGTCAACAGGCATTTCGTTCAGCTTTTTGCCATCCACCCAAATCTGTACGCTCTCAATATCGGGGCGGTCGGTCAGAGTCCAGGTCAAGCTTTCCATTAATTTGCGTTCTTCCTGCGGCTTATAGTTTGCAAAAGATTTATTGAATTCAACGACAGCCAGCTTGTTTTTCTTGTCCACTGTCACACTCTTCACTTCTGTACCTTGGGGCAATACGCCTTTGAAACCCTCTGGCAATAATCCGGCATACGGCCCACCCTCAACCAGTGTTTCCAGCGCCGACTTGGCATCTGCCTGTACATCACCTGTAGCAATCGGTAAAGATATTGGGGCCAGCAAACCGTTATGATCTTGCAGAAAGACAGCTCTCAGTTGCCCGGTGCTCACCGTTTCTTTTCCGCTCACGGCCTTGATCATGGACTGCTCTAACGTGGACGGCGGGGGATCAATAGATGCTGACTCATTGCCGAAGAGACTGCATCCGGACAACAACAGGGGTAGGGACAGCAGCCCTGCTACAGAGGTTATACGCCATGGGTGTTTTAGGTTCATAAGTGAAGTTCCTCCCTAACAATTTTGTACAGATTGTACTAATATGTATACGAGCCTCGCGTAAAAAATAACTACTTTTTAAGCTGACTGGACACACTGGTCATATCGCAGCAAAAATCAGAACCTATACGAGGAGGGGAACTACCGTTTTATGGATAAGAAAAAAGCACCTTATAGCCTGAATAGTAAAAAGGTAGCTGATGCCACCCGTGAATGGCTGCACAAGCGTGGTGTAAGCATGACTGAAATCGCAGAACTGGTCATGCTGCTACAGAAAGAATATTACCCAACTCTAACGATCGAAGAATGCATTGAAAATGTGGACAAGGTCCTGATGAAGCGCGAGGTTCAAAATGCAGTGCTCACCGGTATCCAGCTGGATATCCTTGCCGAACAGGGCGCTCTTATTCCCCCATTGCAGGATATGATTGAGAATGATGAAGGACTGTACGGAGTCGATGAAATTCTGGCCTTTTCCATCGTGAATGTATATGGCAGCATTGGGTTTACCAATTACGGTTATGTCGATAAACTCAAACCGGGTGTGCTGAAACGCCTGAATGATAAAAGCCTCGGGCCGATCCATACGTTTCTGGACGATATTGCGGGCGCTATCGCAGCTTCAGCCAGCAGCCGCATCGCCCATCGCAAACAGGCAGAGCGTGAACAGGAGCTTGGGGAAGAAAGCGCACCGCATACAACACGTTAGACAACAACAGATAGATACAGGGTAAGAGGAGAACTGGACATGACAGGCCTAACTGAAAATGTAAATGACAAATATACAATCCGCATGATGAGGGCTGATGATTACGATCAGGCTTTTGCACTATGGAACGGTCTGGAAGGATTGGGATTAAGCGAAGCCGACTCGCCGGAGCGAATTGCATGCTTTTTGCAGCGAAATGAAGGACTTAGCTATGTGTGTGAGAATGAAGGCAGTATCGTAGGTACAATTATGGCAGGACATGATAGTCGTAGAGGATTTCTGTATCATCTGGGCGTAGCTACAGAGCATCGCGGTCAAGGAATTGCCCCGTTGTTGGTGAATGAAGCATTGTCAGCTTTACTGCGAGAGGGCATAGATAAATGTCATCTATTTGTGATGGAGCATAATGAAGCAGGGCAACGCTTCTGGTCGGCCAACGGCTGGGAGAAGCGGGATGGAATTTTACTTTATTCCAAAGGGCTGGATTCCAGAAGGCTGGAGTAGCGAGCGTCTATTCATGTAAACAGAAATGTCAGGTCTGATACAGCTTAGAACCGATCAGACCTGGCACATGAAGTACACCTGATGCATTGCTATTACTTACAGCCCGCTTATTTTTGCGGTCGTAGCGTACGTTCTACAATTCCCAATGTGCCTTGACGGGAAAAAAATCGGGAAACCTGGGCGACCCAATAGTTTTGGCGACCGGAAATGATGTGACTTCGGCCTTTTTGAAATGCTCTTAGCGCATTTTTCACAACCGTGTCAGGCGTTTCTCTAATGCCAACAGATGCTTCACTTGCGTTAACAACATCAAAAAATGGAGTTTCTGTTGAACCTGGGCAAAGGGCAAGCACTTTTAACCCTCGTTTTCGATTTTCAGCCCAAAGCGCTTCGCTAAAGGAAAGCACGAATGCTTTGGTTGCTCCATAAACAGCCATATACGGATCGGGCTGAAATGCGGCTGTGGAAGAAACGTTGATGATTCCCCCATCCCGGTTACGCAATAAATCAGGCATAAAAGCATGTGTAATATCTACTAAGGCAGCGACATTGAGCATGATCTCCTCATGCTGCCTTTCTCCTGAGACCTGTTCAAAGTACCCATAAGTAGCAAAGCCTGCATTGTTGATTAAAAGATCCACCTTCAGCTGATGTTTTTGAACCTCCTGATGCAATGTTTGTGGCGCCCCTGCTGCGGAAAGATCAAGCGCAATCACTGTTGTCTCTACGTAATATTTTTCGGAAAGCTCTTTGGCGAGCGCCCTTAATTTCGTTTCATTGCGTGCCACCAATATAAGATTACATTTTTTAGCTGCGAGCGAATAGGCGAACGCCTCGCCAATACCGGATGAAGCCCCCGTGATCAGAGCCGTTTTATTTGCATACATAAACATGATGATGACCTCCATAGTATTGTTGTTTTTTTTCAGAAACATTGTTACCACTACTCTATAATGAACTGAAGCCATCTATTATGACGACCTCAGCACATTTCAAATCTTATAATTACAATGAGGGGACCTTACATGCAGCCAGTGTCTGCTTCATTGTAAATGCATAAATCTCTTGGGCCACAGAGGCATCCGAATAATGGCCTGCAAAATGCAGGTGTATAACCCCGTGTAAAGCAGACCACAGCATTCGGACGACCAGCAACGGATCTTGCTCCGCCAATTGACCCTGCTCCATAGCGTGTACGACGGTTTGCTGGAATCGGGACAGGGCTGTTGTCGTACCTTCCAGGCTCTGTTCATCCGGCTTGAAATCTGATAAGGCCCCGCCAAACATCATTTTGTAATAAGCCGAATGAAGCTGCGCAAATTCCCAGTACGCCCAGCTTAAGGCTTCCAAGTCAGTGAGTGTGTTTTCGGTGACGGGTACTTGCTGAAAGGCTCCCGCCAGCAGTCGGCATCCATCCAGGTACATCTCGTTGGCCAAACCATCTTTGCTGCCGAAGATATTGTAAATAATTTTGGTTGAACAGCTTAATTTCTGCGCAACCCGTCGTACGGTCACGGCCTCAGGCCCTTCCTCTACAAGAAGGATGCATGCGGCATCAATAACATTTTTACGAAGCAATTGCTGCTGCTGAAGCTTCACTTCCGAATAGGTTTTATAGGGCTGCGATGACTCAGACATGATTTACACTTCCTTTTACTTAGTTGTTGCTCTTTTGAAGATACTGCCATTTTCAATATAAACCTTACTCACGATAATGGAAACAGTGTTTCCATTAAGAATCATAGTATTCTAATCCTGATGGTTTGTCAAATAAAATAGAACGCAAATAAGTAGATACACTTACCGCGCTCTCACTGAATGTTAAAAATAAAACTATGGTTGACGTTTTACGATCAGTAGGCAATGCCTACACGTGCATGTATAAATTCGTCGCTCTTCCATTGACGATAGGTAAAATCAGCCGTATCAGCGGTAGTAATTTGAGAACCGCCTTCAGGCAAAAAGTCTTTTTCCACACGATAAATTCCTATCCGCGCACCGTCCGGCAGATAGGTTGGACAGACAATGGTCCAGTCCAGCGCCGAAGCACGCAGCAATTCGTACACTCGCCGATGCTCCTCTGCCGCACGGGTACTGCGTCGCCGAGTCTCGGACGACTCATACCGAAACATGCCCGGCTCGGTGCGACTTTGCAAAATCCCTGCTGTCCCTACCGTAATAAGACGGGCAACCGACTGCTTCTGCATGTGCCGGACCAGCAGGTCGATATTCACGGATAAGGTAGTAGTCCCATCCGTATTCAGTGCACTGATGACAGCCGACGCCCCGTCCGCCAGCGCTCGCGCTACATCCTCGGTATGGGTAGCATCCCCTTGCACGATCTGGAGCTGAGCCCCGTATTTTAATGCGTGTTCCTCCAGCTTGCCTGGTGAACGGACAAGGGCCGTAACGGTATGACCGTCCGCCAATGCGTATTCCAATATAAACCGTCCTACGCGTCCGGTGGCTCCCAGCAGCAGCAAATTCATAAAAGCCTCTTTCCCGGCATGCATGCCGCTTTGTCATGTTGCTTAGTCTAGTTGCTATGTTCGGTTGCTATATTCGGTAGCTTTATGCGGTAACTATTCCCGGCAAAGGTATAAAGTGCGTAATCTGCCCCGTCTCGCTCATCCAAATCCGATCACGGCGTACCAGCTCCACCAGATGAGCCAGCGTCTCCGACATAGCAAACCGCAGTTGGTGTATCCCCAGCTTGCCACCAAACACGGCTATACATAGCTCGTAGGCGGTACTCCCCTCCGGCTGAATCAACTGCCGGAATTTCTCCAGCCGTTCTTCATGATGAGTCAGCAGCGCTTGCGTCCGTTCATGAAAAGTATCAAACGGATTGCGATGCCCCGGGTACGCCCATGCTACCTCCAGCTCGCGCAGTCGCTGCAAACCGTCTATATAAGACTGCAAGGGCTGGGCATCACTTCCGGGCAGCAGACTGATATTGGGCGAAATCTGCGGTAAAACCGCATCTCCGCACAGGATAACGCCGCTTATCGCCTCATACAAGGATACATGCCCGGGTGCATGCCCTCCTGTCTCAATAGGTTGCCAGCGGCGTCCGCCCAGCTCCAAACAGGCATTCTCCCTAATAGGAATGACCGTAATCTCAGGCTGTGGATTCACTTGCGAATACGCCTGCAGCATATGGGCTACCAAGTCGGGCACCTGCTCCAAAGGGAAGCCATGCCGGACAAAAAAAGCGGGAAGCGTATGCTCCATCGCAGCTGTCGATGCCCGGCCCCCCCACATCATTATTGCTTCCTGATGGCTTCGAGCCGACATATGTACGCGCGCTTGGCTTTGCTGCTGCATCCAGCCTGCCAGCCCGTAATGATCCGGATGATGATGAGTCACCACAATGTCCGAGATATCCGCAAAGGACATCCCTAGCTGCTGGAAGACATGCGCCCATTCTGCCTCTGTGTCCAAATTGCGCGGACCAGGGTCTACAATCGTAAAGCCGTGCTGTCCCTTGAGCACATAGCTGTTCACCCAACGCAGCGGAAAGGACATTGATATTTTGACCTGAAAGCCCCCATCTATCCCTACACACGGTGTAAGCTCTGGCAATTTCATGCTTCCCATCCGCCTTTCCGTTTCAAACCCGCATGCCGACAAAAATCATTCGGGGCGAGGCGTCCTCGATATATTGATCTTCATTATAGCTTCCGTGCACCTGTTCTACGGATAATCCGGCTTGCTCCAGCAATGCCCGGAATTTTCCATATGGATATAGCTTCACCCGCTCATGGTACACCCGCACGGATTCTTCCCCTGCGGTAGTATCCAGACCAGCCGCAGCTTCAGCGGTCGCAGCCGATTCGGATGAGCGAATCGCGATCTGTTTTTTCACAAATCCATCCTCAATCACCCGATGCTCCTCAATCCAATTCCCTTCATCCTCGCGTGATGAATGTGGCACCAGATGGGCAGCTACATAGGCAGGGTTCAAATAATCTATGATAAAGCGCCCTCCCGGCTTCAACAGCCGATAAATTTCCTTTAATACTTCAAGCTGCTCTTCATCCTTCTCAAAATAGCCGAAGGAGGTGAACAAATTCACCACTGCGTCAAAGCTTTCATCCAGCGGTACGGCTCTCATATCGCCTTGATGCCAGCTTACCCGTCCTTCCGGATCAGCAGCATGCGCCTCTCTTAACAGCACATCGGACAGATCCACCCCCGTCACCTTATAGCCCGCATCGGCAAGTGCAAGCGAATGACGTCCCATCCCACAGCATAAATCCAATACACTGGAGCCCTGCGGTAATTTGAGCCAAGAGATCATTTTCTGCACTTCCTGATAGGCTCCCTGAAAGTCGCGATGCTTGTATACCAATAAATAATCTTCCCCAAAGCTTTGCTCGTACCACTCTGCCATATCGTTTCTCCTCCATGGACTCATTTCACTCTATTACATATTATATTAGCTCTTTCAAACTGGAAACTCAAAAGCATTACGATTAAGGAACATGTTACAATAATCGTAATTGAGCTTAAATATTCATAGGAACTTCATACCAGCTTCATGCGGTTCACCCCATTTTATCATTAAAATGAATCGTGGGAATGCCTTTTAAGCGTATTTCATGAAGGAAAGGAGCGATAAAGCTATGATTCAAATTGGACTGACAGGCTGGGGCGATCACGATGACCTGTATCCGACCGGCACCAAAGCTAATCAAAAATTAAGCGTTTATGGAAGCCATTTTCCGGTAGTGGAGATGGATAGTTCTTTTTATGCGGTGCAACCGACGGATCGCATGGCCCGCTGGGCATCCGAAACCCCTGACTCCTTTTCATTTCTCGTCAAGGCCTATCAGGGCATGACCGGACATACACGTGGCAAGCAGCCTTATTTTAAAACAACTGATGCAATGTATGAAGCATTGCATGCATCCATACAGCCTCTCCGCGAAGCGGACAAGCTCAAGGCGGTGCTGTTTCAGTACCCGCCCTGGTTCGACTGTACACGCGAAAATGTCGCCGTACTGCGAGACACAAAAAAAAGAATGGGAGAAGTCCCATCTGTACTTGAGTTTAGACATCAAAGCTGGTTCACAGCCGAGTTTCGTAAACAAACACTGGCATTTATGCGCGAGGAAGGCTGGATACACAGCGTATGCGACGAGCCACAGGCCGGACCAGGCTCTGTTCCCATTGTGCCGCAGGCTACAGACAGTAATTTGACGGTCGTACGTCTTCACGGACGAAATGCTTCCGGCTGGAATCAAAGCTCCGCACCCAACTGGCGGGAAGTTCGTTATCTGTATCGATACAACGAACAAGAGTTGACCGAATGGAGAGACAGATTGCTGGAGCTGGAGCAGCAGAGCCGTGAGATTTGCGTTATTTTCAATAACAATTCGGGAGGAGATGCCGCCGCTAACGCCAAGCAGCTGATGACGTTGCTCGGCATGGACCCCAAGCCTTTTCCACCCCGCAAACCACCTCAGGGGAACGAGGGGCCAGAGCAGCTTGAATTATTTTGAAGGAGGGGCAGCGGAAGATAGATCGGGAATAGCCTCCCTGAGCTTGCCCTCGTTAGCCAGCAAATGCGGATCGTCAGGCAAATAACGTAAAGCGGCCCGGTTATGCTCATACGATGCGTCCAGCTGACCCAAATGGGCGTAGCAATGACTGAGCCGCACATGGGGCAACCAGGAGTAGCATGGCCGCGGGACAGGTCTTAAATCCGTAGCATGGTGCTGCTGCTCCAATGCTTTTTCGTACCAGTACACGGCAGTGCTCCACTCGTTGCGCGTGAAAAACCAGTCACCGATCATGCAGCATAAATCTGCTTGCGGCACACCGTATCGAAAGGACCGCAGCAGACTATCCAGCTGCTGCTCCGGCTTGCCGAGATGGAGATAACATTCCGCCAATCGCGCGCAAGCTGTAATCCGATCCTCCCGGTACCCGCTTGGCTCCTCCAGCAGACGGCTGAACGCCTCTGCCGCCTCGGCATATTCCTTACGATCAAAGCATTCATTCGCGTGAAAATACAGCAATCGCCCTTCCAGCTTGCCACTTTCGCTGATCCACCGGGCGAGGATACGTTGATTACGGAGCGTGTGGTCGTCCATTCGGCGGTGCGTTACAGCCACATCCGCATGGATGATTCGTCCCTCGGGTATCACCAAATCCTCATGCAGACGCCCTTCCCAGCGGTATTGTCGTTCTCGCTTCACGAGGCGGATACGGCGTGAGGTGAACAACAATTCACCCTGCTCTCCTTCTGCCAAATGAAGCGGCATCACCACTGCGTCGATATCCGCAGACAAACGCTGCTTCAAGGAACGCAGGCGCTTGCGATCGGGTCCCAGCAGTACATCGTCCGCATCCAGCCACATGATATAGGAGCACGTCGCCTGATCAAACGATGCGTTGCGGGCGGCCGCAAAATCATCATCCCAGTCGAACGTATACAGCCGATCCGTATAACGGGCGGCTATCGTTTTCGTCTGATCCGTTGAGCCCGTGTCCACGATGATGATTTCATCCATCAGGTCCGCGACCGAGTCCAGACAACGGGCAAGTGTCTGCTCCTCGTTTTTCACAATCATACACAAGCTGATGGTCGTTGGTTGTCCGGTTATGGGTTGTTCAGTCATGGCTGCACCTTGCCTATCTGTTCTAAACGTGCATGCCCTTCCAGTGAAAAAAAATGTTCCTCCATCTGTCGGATTCGCTGTACCGCCTTGTCCAGTGCAGCCTTACGCTGATTCATTTTACGAGCATGCTGCTGCTCCACCAGACGAAACTGCTCCTCGTCCAGCTTCATCCAACGGGCCAGGTGCTCTGTCCCCGGCTGGACCTCACGCATTTCTTTTGACTTTTTGCGGCCTGCGAAGCACAAATATTTGTGATGAACCTCCAGCGCTTTTTCATCAAAATAAGGATACAGCACACGAGACAGGCTTCCGGCATAATAGGTCCGCTTGTGATCGTGAAACGGATGGTATCCGTAGGGTACGGAAAGAACAAGTGATCCTTTTTTATTCAATAAGCGGTAGACATGAGCAAGCAGAGTATGAGGGTGCGCAAAATGCTCTAATATTTCGCCTAAAATAATCGTATCAAATCCGCCGGGAGGACGTTCAAATTGTGAAATATCCTTTAACTGAAAGTGGACTCTTCCCCGGACAGGTGCAGATTCCTGGCGAAGTTCTCTTTTTGCATATGAAATGCTGTCCTCTTCCAAATCAATGGCCGTCACCTCAAAGCCCTCCCGCCCGAGCAAAATGGACGTTATCCCCTGGCTGCACCCGACATCCAGCACGGTACGGCCCTGCACATGGCAGCAAATCCAGTGGATTCTATGGCGGGTGGCCTCATGTGATTCCTCCGAATTGATCTGCCCGTAATAACGTTCATTCACCTGATCACGGTTAGCCAACAGCGGCGCCCCCTCTATCACCGGGATGCCCCAGTATCACGACGTGGCCACCCTTGCAGTGCGCTGTGGCATTGCGCGTGTCGAAGACCAGCCGAGCATGGTCCACCAACTGCTGGTAGTCCAGCACAGAGTGGTCAGTCGTAATAACTACAATATCTGCACTTTCCCATAGCTGGGCATTGGCCGTCCGAGATCGGATCACCTTCCCGTTCAGCTTAAAGCTTGATACATGCGGGTCGGTAAAGCTTACCGAAGCCCCCTTTTCCTTCAGATGCTCAAACAGGGCAAGAGCAGGGGATTCGCGCACATCATCAATGTCTTTTTTA
>NZ_ASSB01000197.1:0-51027 GCF_000520755.1 Paenibacillus sp. 1-18 | reverse complement strand
TTAGGTGTTCTACGGAGTGATATTTTCAGGATAGACGATAGTTTGTCTTGATGGATATAAATCGTCTTAAAGCCGGTTTTAATGATCTTTTCTTTGACAAGCCCCTGTAGAGCAGTAGTTACAGTCTCACGGGTGGCCCCGACCAGATTCGCGATTTCCTGATGAGACAGGGGGAAATCAATTTTGTAATACTCACCATGACTTTGTAGGGTAAATTGATCGCTTAATTTTTGAAGAACATATAAAATTTTATCCTGTAAATTTCCCAAAGCCAGATGCTGGGCCAAACTGCTCATACCTGAGATTCGATCGCTTAACACCTTGATCATATTCATCATGAATCGAGGATGTTGGATTAAAAAATGCTCGAATCGGTCTTTGTCCATCCGGCAGATATCACATTCTTCGATGGTTTCTATGTACATATCCCGTGTCCCTAGTGAAATCATATCCATTTCACCAAATACATTTCCCTCGCTGAGGATATCCAAAGTAAATTGCTTCCCGTCGGCATTCAGCTTGTAAAGACGTACCTTCCCCTTTTTCACAAAATAAAGCCCGAAGGAGAAGGTATCGGGGGTTTGAATAAATGTGTTTTTCGGTAGGGTCGTAATGGAGGTCATTTGATCCATTTCAACCAAATCTTCTAATGAGAGATTATGAAGCAAATTAAATTGGGATAGATACTGAATGCTATTCATATATTCTCCTTTTCGTCGCTTGTGGCGTATAGAATCATAAAACAATTATAGCTTTTCCAGGGAGCTTTGACCTTATGGTGCTGACCTGCTTGGATAAAAGTGTACATGAATTTTAGGGAATCAGGCGGATTTATGTAAAGGAGAGGTTGGTATAAAATAGAGATCATGAATATTAGATACATAAAGAGCGAGGGAATGGCAATGATCTGCGAATTGTTCGCAACAGCTTTTAGTCATGGTAAAATGGTGCGGGTCCTTTCAGAATGTTTATGAATGTTTATTGCTGAATTCCTATGTAAGAAGAATGAATTTACATAAAAATGGATGAGCCTTCCTTACAATGTAAACGCAACCATGATGATCAGGGCAGGAATTCACCATTTTGTAAAAAAATGAACTTGAGGTGAAGTTTTTTGAATTATTTTGAATAAAAATGATTGTTTTTTACGAGGTTTGTGGTACGATATGAACAGTTGGGGGAATGAAAATGCTGACGGAAGAAAGATACAATTTAATAATACAGCGCTTACAAAAATGTGGTGTTGTAAAATTGCAGGAATTAGCTGATCTGTTGGGGGCTTCTGAGTCAACGATTCGGCGCGATTTGATAGATCTTGAAGGCCGTCAGTTGCTAAAGCGGATTCATGGCGGGGCAACCTTGCTGAATCAAAAAAGTCAGGAACCTGGCATGGAAGAAAAAACGTTCAAAAACGTTCAACAAAAAAATCTAGTCGCCCGTATAGCTGCCAAAGAAATTTTGGATGGCGAATGTATTTATCTGGATGCGGGAACAACAACGATGGCGATGATTCCTTACATTGAAGCTAAAGACGTGACGGTCGTGACTAATGGCCTATCCCACGTAGAAGCACTGGTAAGCAAGCGAATCAGAAGCTATCTACTGGGAGGGATGATGAAAATTCATACCAAAGCCGTAATCGGGAGTATTGCTCTGCAGAATTTGGACAATTTTCGATTCGACAAGTGCTTTCTGGGAACGAACGGGGTAGATGTGGAAATGGGGTTTACCACTCCTGATCCTGAAGAGGCGTTGATTAAGCGACGAGCCCATCAGCTGTCCGGCAAAACTTATGTGTTGGCGGATTCCAGTAAAATTGGAGAAGTTACCTTCGCCAAGCTGTTCGAACTCAAGGAAGCTATTCTTATTACCGAATCGGTGCCTGAACGCTCACGCCGATCCATTGCTCAGAAAACTAAGATAATCGAGGGATAACAATGATATATACAGTAACGCTGAACCCTTCTATTGATTATATCGTGGAAGTTGACGATTTGAAGCTTGGTGATTTGAACCGGATGAAACGAGATTTGAAATTGCCGGGTGGCAAGGGTATTAATGTATCCCGGATACTGAACCAATTGGGAGCAGACAGCACGGCGATTGGCTTTCTCGGCGGATTCACAGGCAGGTTTATCAACGATACATTACGGGAAGAATCCATTAAAACTGATTTTGTAATCATCGAGGATGACACACGGATCAACATTAAACTCAAGCATGGCGATGAGACGGAAATTAACGGCTTGGGACCTGAGATTTGTGAGCATGAGGCGGATGCGTTGGTGCAAAAGCTGTCGGGTCTCCAGAAAAATGACATTGTTGTCTTGTCGGGAAGTATTCCGCCGTCACTTGGAGGAGACTTTTATGATCGACTGATTAGCGTATGCCAGCAAACCGGGGCTGAATTCGTCATCGACACCACAGGTGAAGCGCTGATGAAGGCACTGGTCCATAAGCCGCTGCTCGTCAAGCCGAATCACCATGAGCTGGCTGAATTGTTTGGCGTAACCATTCAATCAAAGGAGGAGATCGTTACTTACGGCCGTAAGCTGCTGGAAGCAGGTGCAAAAAATGTACTGATTTCCATGGCAGGAGAAGGGGCATTGTTCATTACGGCAGAGGAAGTGTATCACGCAAATGTACCAGCAGGAACGGTTAAAAATTCTGTAGGCGCAGGTGATTCAATGATTGCTGGATTCGTGGGTACGCTGGCTCTTCTTGGCGATCCGATCGAAGCATTCCGTGCAGGAGTGGCATCCGGAAGCGCAACCGCGTTCTCCGATGATCTGGCTACTAGAGAGAAAATTGAACAATTACGGCCGCAAGTTACGATTTCAAATTGGTAATCCCGCTACATCATGAGCTTATTATGCGTGTGTCCACACGCTGACCGAACTTAGGAGAGTGTGAAAAATGAGAATAACAGACCTGATGATTAAAGAAACGATGATCATGGATTTGCAGGCAACAACAAAAGACGGAGCGATTGAGGAACTCATCACCAGTCTTGAAGCAAGTGGCCGCATCAATGACCGGGTATTGTTCAAAGAAATGATTTACAAACGCGAAGCAGAATCCAGCACAGGAATTGGTGGCGGCATTGCGATGCCGCATGCCAAGACCAAAGCTGTAAATGAAGCGACTGTAGTGTTCGCCAAGAGCAGCCAAGGCGTAGAATTTGAATCGCTGGATGGCGAGCCTGCGAAAGTGTTTTTCATGATTGCAGCTCCAGAGGGTGCAGCTAATACACATCTTCGTACACTCGCAGCTCTTTCCCGGCTGCTAATTGATACCGATTTCATCGACAAGCTGATGAAAACGCAAACACCGGAAGAAGTATCAGGGTTGTTTGATGCGAAGCAAGCGGAAGAGGAAGCAGCTAAAGAAGCAAAAGAGGCGAAGAAAGAGGCTGCCAAAGCACAGCAAACGCCGGGCGTTATCGTTGGTAACCCGAATTCAGACGAGTTTGTTGTTGCGGTGACTGCCTGTCCTACAGGTATTGCGCATACGTTTATGGCTGAAGACGCTCTCATTAAGAAAGCAACAGAGATGGGTGTAAACATCCGGGTAGAAACGAATGGCTCGGAAGGTGCGCAAAATGTACTGACAGCGGATGAAATTCGTCGTGCCAAAGGTGTAATCGTTGCTGCTGACAAAAAGGTTGAAATGGCCAGATTTGACGGTAAGCCTGTATTGCAAAGACCGGTAAGTGACGGTATTCGTAAACCTGAAGAGCTGATCCGCAAAGCGCTCAATGGCGATGCTCCAATCTATCGTAGTGAAGGTAAGGGGAACGCAGAGGAGACGAAAGCAGAAAAAATCAGTGTCGGCAGTAAAATTTACAAGGATCTAATGAACGGCATCTCTCATATGCTACCGTTCGTTGTAGGCGGCGGGATTTTGCTGGCCATCTCCTTCCTGTTCGAACAGATGGCGGGCGCAGAGAATCCAATCGTTAAGCTGCTGCAAACGATTGGCGGCGGAACAGGTGCGTTCCACTTTCTGATTCCGATACTGGCCGGATTTATTGCGATGAGTATTGGGGATCGTCCGGCACTGATGCCAGGTATGGTTGGTGGTCTGATGGCTGTAAACTCTAATGCAGGCTTCCTTGGCGGTCTGGCAGCAGGTTTCATGGCTGGTTATGTGGTTATTCTTCTGCGTAAAGCTTTGTCAGGTCTGCCGAAGGCGCTGGATGGTTTAAAACCAATCTTGTTATACCCGGTATTCGGACTTCTAATTACTGGTGCAATTATGTTCTACCTGTTCGATCCGATTTTCGGTGGTATTAATACATGGCTTGTCAATGTTCTGAACAATTTGGGTACGGGCAATGCAGTTATTTTGGGTCTGATTCTGGGTGGAATGATGTCGATTGACATGGGAGGACCTTTCAACAAAGCGGCTTATGCATTTTCAATCGGTGTCTTTACTTCCAGTGGTAACACGAACGGAGCTATGATGGCTGCTGTTATGGCGGGCGGTATGGTACCTCCGCTGGCGATCGCTTTGGCTTCGACGTTCTTCAAAAATAAATTTACGGAGCAAGAGCGCAAATCTGGTTTGACGAACTATGTACTCGGTTTATCCTTTATTACAGAAGGAGCAATTCCATTCGCAGCTGCTGACCCTTTGCGTGTCTTAACCTCTTGTATTGTGGGTTCAGCGATTGCTGGTGGTCTGACGCAGTTCTGGAAAATCAATCTCCCAGCTCCACATGGCGGCATTTTTGTAGCAGCGCTTGCCAATCATGCTTTGCTGTTCTTGCTTGCAGTGGCGATTGGCTCCGTGATATCTGCACTCATTCTGGGACTGTGGAAAAAAACGCTCGAAGCGAAATAACTGGCATCAACACATTTCCCTCTTCATAAACGTAAAACCGCTAAACACATGTAAACGATGTGTTTAGCGGTTTTTTTGATGTTGATTTGGGTTCGGGAACTGGCTTGTATCCCCCATAAAAAATCCGGTTTAATTAGACCTGGGCAGTCTGGACTGACCATTGCTCCTTAACCAGCTGCATAAACAGCTTTCGGGCTGAAGACATATATTGCTGATCCTGGTTGTTCTGTAATATTCCAATGGGAATATTCGGGTCTTTTAGTTGGAGGGGGATGGTGACCAGTTCATTCGGCAAAGGTAGTGACGATAAAACCACTCCAACTGAAGAGATTGTTTTTACGAATGAGGGTATAGACGAAATTTGGCTGATGGTATACAAAAACGGCATCGACGGGAAGCGGGAAAACTCTTTTTCCAGCCGCATAGAGTACAGGCAACTTCTACCTCCAGCTATAAGCGGGTATTCATACAAATCCTCCAGATGAAGCTCACTTTTTGCTGCGAAGGGATGATTACGGGACACGATAAAAGCGATTTGTTCGTGATAAATGGGTTCAAAGTGTAAAGAGGGAATCGAGTGAGGTTCCCCGCAGATTGCAAAATCCAGCGTATGGTCCATCAGAGCGTTCGAGAGCGTATCCGTGTTTCCAACTGTAAAATGGCACGTAATATTCGGCTTATGCTCCCGAAACCGCTGTAGAACCAAGGGGAGTATGGTAGCCGCTACCGTTTCAATCACACCGATATGGAGCGTGCCGACTTCCTCCTTTTTCAGAGATTTGGCCTGGTCCAGCACATAATTCCAATGCTGAATAAGCCCATCTACCTCTTCTGCATACACTTTGCCTGAGGCCGTTAATTCCGCATCCCAACCTCTTTTAAAAAGCTGAAATCCCAGCTCTTTCTCGAGCCTCTGGATTTGGTTTGTGACTGTAGACTGCGCGTAGTTTAATTTGGCAGCAGCTTTTGAGAAAGTTCCTTCTTCGATAATGGTACGAAATGTAGTTAGCTCCTTCAGATCCATGCATATCCATCTCCATCGACAAAAATGAATTTAATTATGATTATTTTCAATTATACAGATAAAGATAGAAGGAGTACAATCATCTTATTCCAATGGATAGGAGAGATGAACATGCCATTTGTACGCGTAGGTTACATGGAGCAGCAATACACAGAGCAAGAGCTGCCCTGCATTAGCTGCTGTATTTTGAAGGCCCTGATTGAGCATTTTCAGGTACCGGAAAAGGATTACTTTCAGGTTTTTCATGCTCATAAGCAAAGCGAGTTTTATTATAGCCCGGATTATTTGAATGTACCCAGAACAGACAAGCTGTTGTATATCCAAATTACAATGGGATCGGGTAGAACTACGGAGCAAAAAAAGAGTTTTTACCACAGGCTAGCCGAGCTCTTATCTATTGAATGTAAGATTAGGCAGGAGGATGTATTTGTAACACTGGTGGAGACTGAATTTGAAAATTGGTCCTTTGGCAACGGACTTGCCCAGATGATTTTATAGCTGAAAACTGCACACTGCACAATTAGGAAGGAAAGGAAGCGTTGAACAAATGAAGCACAAACTAATCACATCGAGCGCTCGGGAAACGCTAGGAGATTTAGCGCCTGCATTTGCAGACTATACGGAGAAGGTTCTTTTTGGGGATGTTTGGAGGAGAGAAGCATTGTCTCTCAGAGAACGGAGTCTCATTACAGTTGCCGCTTTGGTAGCGGGTGAGCATGTGAATCAGCTTCCCTATCATCTGTTTCTAGCCAAGCAGAACGGTATTTCCGAGGAAGAACTGGTTGAGGTCATGACACACCTAGCCTTTTATGTGGGGTGGCCCCGCGCAGCTTCAGCTATTCAGGTTGCCAAAGACGTATTTTGCAAAGAAAAAGAGGCTGACGCATAAGCCTAAAAAAATCTTTATTTAATCGGACACCGTCCAAGGGTGTATTCGATCAGAGCCTATAAAAAGCCACTTTTTCGAAAGTGGTTTCTTTTATTTTTTGACGGGTGCTCAAGTGTTATATAATAAAGAAAACACAAATCGAGAGGACATCAAGCATTGACCTTACAACAATTAAAATATGTCATCGAGATTGCCAATCGTGGCTCCATGAATGAGGCGGCGAAGCGGTTGTTTATTTCCCAACCCAGTCTGTCGAACGCGATTCGGGATCTGGAGGAAGAAATTCATATTACTATTTTTGAACGAACCAATAAAGGAATCTCTTTGTCCAAGGAGGGCGTAGAGTTTCTCGGTTATGCGCGTCAGGTTGTTGAACAGGCGGAGTTATTGGAAAGTCGCTATCTGGATGCCAAGCCTTCACCGCAGCATTTTGCCGTGTCTACACAGCACTATGCTTTTGCTGTAAATGCATTCGTAAATCTGGTGAATGAATATGGACAGGATGAATATGAGCTGGCTTTGCGGGAGTCGAAGACTCATGAAATCATACAGGATGTCAAAAGCTTGCGCAGTGAGATTGGAATCCTGTATCTGAACGAGTTTAACGCGAAGGTCATTAATAAGCTGCTAAAAGATGCGAACCTGCAATTTAACAGCCTGTTTACGGCGAAGCCGCATATTTTTATCAGCAGCAAAAGCCCATTATCCTGCCAATCCATTGTAACGATCGACCAGCTTCACCCCTATCCGTATTTGTCCTTTGAGCAAGGGGAGTATAATTCCTTTCACTTTTCTGAGGAAATTCTCAGCACGTTGTCGCATCCCAAAAGCATCCGTGTCAATGACCGGGCGACCCTCTTTAACCTGCTGATTGGCTTGAACGGGTATACTATTTCTACTGGGGTAATCAGTGCGGATCTGAATGGTAACGAGATTATTTCCGTGCCTTTGGAATGTGATGAGTCTATTAATGTGGGATGGATTTGTCATAAAAACGCTGCACTCTCCAAGCTGGCCACCGTTTATGTAGAAGCGCTGCATGAGGCGATAGGGGAATAAAAGGCTGGGTATAGCTTTAGACTATAACTAGCTATAGTTTATTGGAGTTACCTTATAGCTGAAAATGTATGCTATCTTTTTTGCAAGAACTTCATTACCGAAGTAAAAAGGAGATAACCCTAATGAGCAGCATCCTTGACAATGCATCCCAACGTAAAGTGACCCCTTTTAGACATGATATCGTCGGCAGCTTTCTGCGCCCGCAAGCGATTAAAGATGCCAGAATTCAATTTCAAAATAATGAAATCTCTGCGGACGAATTGAGAAAGATTGAAGACAACGAAATTATTAAGCTGGTAGAAAAACAAAAATCAGTAGGGTTGAAAGCCGTGACAGATGGCGAATTCAGACGTTCGTGGTGGCATCTTGATTTTATGTGGGGCCTGGACGGCGTGGAAAAGGTACAGCTTGCGAACGGCTACCAATTTCAAGGCGTAGAAACAAGAGCGGAAACCGCACGCCTGTCCGGTAAAATCGGTCATTCCCGTCACCCTTTTATTGAAGATTTCAAATTCCTGAAGCAAGTAGCAGGTAAGGATGCTATTGCACGCCAAGCGATCCCTGCACCGGCACAATTTTTGGCCGAGCTGTTGCGTGGAGAGAATAAAGAAACCACCGATACCTATTACAGCAACCTGGATGAGCTGGTTACCGATATTGCCAAGGCTTATAAATCCGTGATCCAAGCGTTATATAATGAAGGCTGCCGCAGCTTGCAACTGGATGATTGCACATGGGGCATGCTCTGCGATAAAAACTATTGGGAAGCCAGACAGCATGCGGATGAGAATATAGAAGAAACCAAAAAGCTGTTCGCTCGCGTGAATCAGGAAACTGTAAATGAACTTCCAGCCGATTTGGTCGTTACAACCCACGTATGCCGTGGTAACTACCATTCGACCTGGGCTTCCTCAGGCGGCTACGAGCCTGTTGCCGAAACCCTGTTCGGCATCGACAACATTGATGGCTACTATCTCGAATTCGATACTGACCGTGCAGGCGATTTTACACCACTCAAGCATCTGAAAGACCAGCAGCAGGTCGTATTGGGTCTCGTTTCCTCCAAAACGGGTGAGCTGGAAGACAAGCAGACGGTCATTAACCGCATTAAGGAAGCAACCCAATTCGTCGACATCAACCATATCTGCCTGAGTCCGCAATGCGGCTTTGCCTCCACGGAAGAGGGCAATATTTTGACGGAAGAGCAGCAGTGGAAAAAGCTTGCCTTCATTAAAGAGATTGCGGACGAGATTTGGAAGTAAGGGTTTAAAAGGAAACACGCCATTTGTGGGCGTGTTTTTTGTTTGAGAGTCTACCTATAGCATTTATTTGCAATCTTTATTGCTAATATGTAGCTAGCGCTGTAATATCTTCTTCAGAAATACCAGATATACATTTTGCTCTAAATCATCCTTAATATATAAAATTGTGAAGAAGGGGCAATCCAAATGTTATTTAGCTTTTTTATAATCCGATGGACTGAAACTTCAGCAGGCAGCGTTAACCATAGAAAAAGACCTTGCTTGGGAACATGAAAGGATAATCCAGTTGGGTTATGGTGCCTTGGAATAATTAGAACGCCTTAATAGGTTCCTTTTTAAAAATAGTTTCCAGTTCATCCAGATTAATTCCGTGAGCACTTCTTTGTATCCCTTTGCAATCAATATTAAGACTTTTAGCTATATCCAGAGCCAAATTATAGGTTGGCACTTCTATTAAAAGCTTGGGGCAGGAAATAAAGCCTTCAATGTTATATAAATTCCTTGTTGTGCTCCATGAGTGTTCAGGATTTGTGAACTTGATGTATATACACCATTTTATTCATAATCCCAATCTCCCAATACCATATATTTTTATTACCTGTAGTAGTACAGAATTAAAATCGGATGTTTGGACTATTTTTTCCGTTATTGTATATTAAAATGTAAAATTAATCTAATTATTTATTCTCTGGTTCTCTTGGCTGGATGAAATAATTTAGAAAGGAAGATTAAATAAGATGAAATTGTTGGATAGTCGGAATTATAAAAAAGTAATACCCATCATTCAATCTGCAGGTATAAATACCATGTTTGCTCTATCTGTTTTGGAAAGAAAGGTGGAAGGAAAGGTATTTATTGATGAAGAAGCTTCTCCTGTTTCATTTTATATCCAGCATCCTTATGGAATGGCTTTGCTTTACGGAGAAACTAACAAGGAAGATTTTTATGTACAGCTGGCATCCTATATGCTTAATGTCCAAAATGTCAGGAATGAATTTGAATGGCTGCAAGTATATCCTGCTTCATTATATTCAAAAATGGAAGCTATTTTGGGAAGCAATCTAATCAAAAAGAACCCGAATGAACCCTATAAAAAATCATTGTTAGTGGAAGAAGATAACAAAGTTCTGGAATATCAGAGAATAAATTTTGGTTTTAATAAGGAAAAGTTTTTAGCGGTTAAAAAAAGACAAACGAATATGAACTACAAAATTGTAACAACATCAGAAGCTATTTTTAATCAATTGGATGGGAGCGTAGTGCCAAAGTACTTCTGGAATAATTACAATGATTTCATGAAAAACGGAATAGGCTTTACTATATTTTCGGAGAATGACCATCCTGCTTCTACTGCATTTGCAGCATTTATAATAGATGATCAGCTTGAAATAGGAATTGAAACCTGTGAAAGAAATCAAGGTTCAGGTTTCGGATCTATCGTATGTACAGAATTAATTGATTATTGCATGGCTAATGGCTATAAACCGGTTTGGTCATGTCATTCCGGAAATATAGGATCTAGGAAGCTTGCCCACAAACTAGGGTTTGAGGAAGCAACAAGAGTGCCCTATTACCGTTTGCCAAAATAGTGTTAAAATAAGGTTTGAATAATGTATGAATTGATATTCATTTTGTTGATCAGTGATGCTAGATTTTTATTACAAGGGAAATACGGAGGAGAAATCAGTGAGCTACTTTTTATTAATTACTACACGAACAAACAAGTTCGATTCTAATGATATCCAAGGGCATTATGACCATCTGGAAAAGCTAAAAAAAGAGGAGCTTCTCGAAATGTATGGTCCGTTTGGCGATGCAACGGGAGGAGCCTATTTAATTAAGGCAGCGTCAATTGATGAGGCGACAAAGATTGGGAATTTAGATCCGCTCATTCAAAATGGCTCTTCCACATTGACGATAAAGGAATGGCTATTGCGTTAAATGCCCATCGGGGAAGAGTGATCAATGTCTTTCTGATATTGAATAAAAAATGAGGACTATGATTTTCTGAAAATGAAAAGCATGGCCCTTTTTTTATTTCCCAAGAGATTGCCCACAGATCTGCTTCACAAGGAATAGCGGCAGGAGAAATAATGACGGCTGTCTCCCCTTGGTCTTTGGTTAATTTGAATACTGGTCTCTTTCATTTCTTGAAATCTGGCTCTTTTGTAAAAGACAGTTTACATGATTTGATATAAGTATCACGTGCACGGATAAATATATGTTGGAGGTTCTGGCAATGAGTAATAATGAATTACCCTTGAGAGTAGGCATATTTTTGTTTGATGGTGCTGATACAACCGATTATATTGGCCCTTATGAGGCATTTTCCGCTGTGGATTACGTCTCGGCCAAAAAGCAGACAATGTATCAGACACCGCGTACAATGTATAACGTGTTCACTGTCAGTGAGACTAAAAAAGATCTGCACGCTATGGCGGGGGGATTAGTTGGGGGATTAGTTGTTAAGGCAGAATACGATTTTAATGATTGCCCCGAGATCGACATCTTAGTTATTCCCGGCGGCGCAATAACAGAGGAACTTTTAGCCAATGCCAATGTAATTAGCTGGCTGGAGGATCGGAGTAAAAACGCGGCTATTACCTTATCCGTGTGTACTGGGGCTGTATTACTGGCCAAGACAGGGCTCCTTAGCGGGCTGTCGGCGACAACACATCATCTGGCTTTTGATAAATTATTGGCTATTGAACCCACAATAATGCTGAAGAAAGATGAGCGGTTTGTTGACAACGGCCATATTATCACGGCAGCCGGGGCTACAGCCGGATACGATGCAGCAATGCATATCGTCTATAAAACAGCCGGAGGCTATGCTCTTTTAAAAGCAGGCGAGGTGCTAGAATATGGCAATGCCTGGAAAAGTGTGCAAAGAAAACTGGCCGGTCTGCCTGTACATCGTACAATTACCAATAGATGCATCAAATGCGGCAAGTGCGCGAAAAATTGCCCATTCAGTGCGGTTGTGGAAGGCGAAACACAGTTTCATATTCAAGTGGAACGATGTGTTGGCATAGGTCCGTGTGCCGGGCTATGTCCGGTAGGGGCTATTGAGTCATCATTCCTAGTTGGGCATTAGTGATCAGCAAAATGATAGTTTAATCTTGCTGAGCCAAAACTTATATAAATACTGCTCCAACAATATAAATCCACGCCTAATGTAAATAGTGCCAAGTGCAGAAGACCATAAAAAAATACGGTTGTTTGACGTGGCACAAAACTGTGGCGGCAAGCCTGTGATTTGGATCAACTATAATTCAAGCCAGGCCTGGCGCAACAGGCGGACAGCCGGGTCGATATCCTCGTTTGCAATGGCGCCGAAGCCCAAAAGAACACGGGCTGTTTTACCGGGTGAGGATTCCACCCAGAGATTGTCGCCGTGGATATATACACCGGCCTGGACCGCCTTGACTACTAGGTTCCGTGAGGACACCGGCTGATTTAGGTGCAGCAGGATATGAAGACCGGCATTTACCCCGGATATTGTAACGGTGTCGCCGAAGTGCTCCTGTAGCGCCCGCAGTAAAATCTCTCTCTTTTTTTTAAAGTGACGGAGCATTTTCCGCAAGTGACTTTCAAAAAAATTTTCCTGTAAGAACTGTTCCAGAGGTTTTTGGATGAGCAGGGGCACTGAGCAGGCATAGTTTTTGGTTTTCTGCTGCAGGCGCTGCACCAAGTTTTTCGGCAACACCGCATACGCAACCCTAAGGGAAGGCGAAAGGATTTTAGAAAAGCTGCCAATGTAGATTACTTTATCTGGCGCTAATCCCTGCAGAGCCGGTGCTGGTTTTACGTCATAGAGCAGGTGGCAGTCATAGTCATCTTCAATAATCAGAGAATCCTGTTCATAGGCCCAGTCGATAAGCTCTAGGCGCCTGGTTATGGACATAATGTGGCCTGTAGGGAATTGATGCGAGGGTGTCACATAGACAGCCTGGGCGGTGGTGGTCCGTAATGCTTTGACATTGAGACCGTGGCTGTTAACCGGAATGAGTGGTACCTGAAAGCCGTAATTGGTAAAAGTCAAGTAGGCGGCGGCAAAACCCGGATCTTCCATGGCAATGGTGTTTGCCTCAGTTCGTAGGATCTGACAGATAACCATAAGACAATGGATAGTTCCAGAAGTAATCAATATTTGATCGGCTGTACACCGGACATCCCGGTATTCATGCAAATACTTCACCAGTTCATTGCGTAGTCCGGGTTCACCCATGAAGTCACTGTAGTTCAAGAATTGTTCTTTGTCCTGTCGCAGACAGAGGTTAGTTAACCGCTGCCATTGCGGAAACGGAAAGGTCTGCGGGCTCAAATTGCCGTACCGGAAATCGTATAAAATTCCATCCGGCTGCGATTGACTAGGAGGCGTGTCCGGAACATTTTCTGTATACGCGGAGAATTTAGTGTTATGGAGTGTTTCTACGTAATAGCCGCTACGGCTTTTGCCAACAATATAGCCTTCGGATAAGAGTTGCTGATAGGTGGTGTCCACCGTATTTCTACTGATATGAAGCTCGGTCGCGAGGCGGCGGCTGGAAGGCAGTTTGGCCTGCGCGCTGAGTTCACCGCTTAGAATTTTGGTGCGCATTTGTTGGTAGAGTTGTTGGTAGAGCGGTTTTTTACTTTTTGCATCCAGTAAGTACATTATGGGCCTCCTTATAGAAAATGCCGCCTGACGGCAAGGGTAAAAGCCTGTGTGTAGACACAAAGTCGTTGGGAAAAATGTCCTTTCTTATAGAAAAATACATGAGGTTGCCCATTTTACATTGGGTTTATTTTGCTTCCATAATTTTTGGAAAATCTCCTTAGTTGATAATTTCCCTTATCACGTTCCTCGCCAAGCGTACTTTCTCTGGACTCGATTTTTCAAGTATTTCTACGATCTCTTGTATATCAGTTTCATGCTTTGTAACCTTAATATCCTCATTTACGTAAGCAAATAGCTGAATCAAATTAACATCCAGTGCGTCAGCAATTTTAGCTATGTTCAATAATGATACGTTCTTTTCCCCACGTTCAATCTGCCCTATGTATGAAAAATGAAATCCGCCTTTTTCCCCAAGCGATTCCTGAGATAATCCTTTTTCTTTTCGTAAAGCACGTATTCTGGCACCCACTAATTTTAGAATTTCTTTATCATCCATCATCTACACCTCACTATTCTAAGAGTGTAGACAAGATATCTAAAGGAAAACATCAAATGATGAATATAATAAATATTAATGATATCTATAAGTATTATTTTGATGTATAATAAGACCCATATTGAAATTCTCTGGAGGAATAGGTATGACAAGAAATCCTTCTACTCTTAACCAAAGCCGCACTCAGCCATCCAGATCCACACAACACCTACATAATTCAACAACCGATTTTCACAGCCTAGCCCAATACCACATGAAACTGGCCCGAATCCTGCAAAAACATAATCAGTCTCATTGCTGCATTATCCTATGTGACTGGGCGTTGACCTCGATGCTGAAAGCTCTATATATGAAAGAAAACAACACCCATTTTCCTCCAAGATTCCTGTCCATGGCTGACCTACTGCATTTAATACATACAGATACTAACCCGGGATTGGATGTTGTTGTGTTTACAGGCACCACCCAGTTTTTATCATCCCAATTAGAAACTCCACTCCTACATAATATGAAACATAAGGATGTGAACAGGCTGCTGCGTAGAACCGACGACATCCTCTGCCAGTTATCGCCAAGAGTCATAACTGATCCCTCCGAAACGTACCAGTCCATTTTCTAAAAAGTCCTATTATTTTCAATAAACTTTCCAATGTGCCCTGTCGCAAATCGTTTTTTTTCATACCATAAGAGTATGCTTTGAGTAAGGAGGGATTAGACATGGGTGAAGTTGGCTACGGTGGTGGCTGTGGAGTATGGACATCCACAGGCGCGATTCTGGTATTGTTCATTTTGCTGGTGATTATCACAAAATCTTTTTGGATCTAACAGTAGGTTAGTATTGATTACTTCCACAACGTGGCCTTCTTTCACTACAGTGAGGAAAGGCTCTTTTTGGTGCAGAATAGATGGTACCCCAATCATGATGTCTGGTCTAACAGGACAGTCTGTGGTGCTTCAGATGGTCATTGTGGTGATAAAACATTATGATAAGCATGATCCTGTAAAACAAACGGGCAAATACATATGAAGGATGGAGGAAATCGAATGAGTGGGTTGAAGCAGAAACTGGCCGCAGAGTGGCGACAGGAAGGGAAAAGGTATCCCACCTACCGGGCTGGCAGTTACACAAGATAAAGAAATATTAGCGGTTGGAACGTCGGATCGTTGGATCAACTGCATAAGCAGGAGCTATTGCGCTGGTAATACTAATATTCCGCAAATGATGATAATAGCAAATTCTGATAAGCTGAACTTAAAAACAAATAGTAGCACATCATATACTGTTAATAGAGAGGAAAGAGGTGCAAGGACATGGACAAGAAAGCGGATATTCGCACATCCATGAAGGAGTTATTTGCACAGATGGATGAAGCATTTTTTATGGAAGTGGTAGAAAATGTACCTTTCGAAATGCGTGACGGGGTCGTTGATAAGGAAGGGTGGATCAAGTGGAAGCCTCTTCCTTCAAAGATTACAGAAAAAGAGGTTCGAGAGCTGGAACAAACCTATCGTTTTGAGCTGCCTCCTCTGCTGAGAAGCTTCATCATGTCCTACCATTATGTATCTTTACAATTCGATAATGAAGCCATACCGGGGGTATACTGGAGCGACTGCACTTTTGTAGAATTTCCACGCCTGCCTGTGGGCCAAGGGCTAAAGGCATTTTATGATTTGATCAATCAATGGTCACCTCTGCTGTCAGCAGGCTACATTCCATTTGCGATTGCAGAGGATGATCAGGGTCCTGTTTGCTTGAATGCAGGCAGTAGACATAAGGACGGCGATTATCCTATTGTTTGGTTCTTTCACGAGGACTTGCAGCATTTGGACGAGGACGAGCTGCGGATCAGAAGAAACTTGCTCCCCCATGTGCAAGGATTGTTCCCGTCTTCTGTCGAAATGTTTAACATTATGTTTAAGCAGATCAGACACTAACCATTCCCTGCAATGGAATTTTACTGTATACCTAACTATGATATTGACATAAAAAATGAGGGATGTTATAAAAAAAGGTAGGCTGGCACTCAAATGGTGGGAGTGCTAACAAATTTGAATCGTTTGCATAGCTCATACCAGCTGGCCCTACATAGGTTCATATCTGAAAGGAGATATCAGAATGGAGAAAAAACAGTTTCAGGCTGAGTCCAAGCGTCTGCTCGAAATGATGATTAACTCGATTTACACGCAAAAGGAAATTTTCCTAAGAGAGCTGATCTCCAATGCAAGTGATGCGATTGACAAAATTTATTACAAAGCACTGACAGATGATCAACTGGTGTTTGACAAGGAAAATTACTATATCAAAGTCACTGCCGATAAGGAAAATAGAACGCTAACTCTACGTGATACCGGGATTGGTATGACTCAGGAGGAGCTGGAAAATAACCTGGGCGTCATTGCTAAAAGCGGCTCACTGGCATTCAAAAATGAAAATGAATCCAAGGACGGGCATGCTATCATTGGTCAATTCGGTGTCGGCTTCTATTCGGCTTTCATGGTCGCGGATGTTGTTACAGTGACCACAAAGGCCCTGGGTAGCGATACTGCTTACAAGTGGGAATCCACAGGTGCTGACGGATACACTATAGAGCAGGCTGAGAAGGACGAGGTTGGAACCGAGATTGTTTTGAAGATCAAAGCAAACACCGAGGATGAGTCCTATGATGAATATTTGGACGAGTATCGTTTAAAGGCCTTGATTAAGAAATACTCCGACTTTATCCGCTATCCGATCAAAATGGATGTTACAGGCAAACGTCTGAAAGAAGGCAGTGATAACGAGTTCGAGGATTACGAAGAAGAACAGCGTATTAACAGTATGGTTCCCATCTGGAGAAAGAACAAAAGCGAGCTGACCGACGAGGATTATCAAAATTTCTACGCGGAAAAACGCTATGGCTACGACAAGCCGCTCCAGCATATCCATGTTAGTGCGGACGGCGCGGTGGTGTACCAGGCTATTCTGTTTATTCCCGAAAATATCCCGTTTGACTTTTATTCCAAGGAATATGAAAAAGGACTGGAGCTGTACGCCAACGGCGTGCTGATTATGGAAAAATGTCCTGACCTGCTGCCGGATTATTTTAGCTTTGTTAAAGGTATGGTGGATTCCGAAAGCTTGTCGCTCAACATTTCCAGAGAAATGCTGCAGCATGACCGTCAGCTGAAGCTGATTGCCAAAAATATCGAAAGCAAAATTAAAGGCCAGCTGCTGACCCTGCTCAAAAATGACCGCGAAAAATATGATCAATTCTATAAATCATTTGGCAGACAATTGAAATTCGGTGTCTACAATGACTATGGCCGCCATAAGGAGACACTTCAGGACCTGCTAATGTTCTACTCTTCTACAGAGAAAAAGCAGGTTACACTGGACGAGTATGTATCTCGCATGCCTGAGGTTCAGAAGTATATTTATTATGCTTCCGGGGAGTCCAACCAGCGTATTGAAAAGCTGCCACAGACCGAAATGGTAGCCGACAAAGGCTACGAAATCTTGTACTTTACCGACGACATTGATGAGTTCGCTATTAAAATGCTCTTGAGCTACAAAGAGAAGGAATTCAAATCCGTATCAAGTGGCGATTTGGGCATTGAGACTGACGAGAACGAGAAAGAAACAGAAACGGAGCAAAACGACAATAAGGAGCTGTTCGAGTACATGAAGAGCTTACTGGAGGGCAAGGTATCCAGTGTCAAAGCCTCCAAGCGCTTGAAGACGCATCCGGTATGTCTGTCCGCAGACGGCGAAGTGACGATTGAGATGGAGAAGATCTTGAACGCCATGCCGAATAACGCCGATGTCAAAGCAAATAAAGTGCTGGAAATCAACGTAAACCATGCGGTGTTTAACTCTTTGAAAGAGGCTTTTGCCGAGGACAAGGAGAAGGTCAATCTCTATACGGCATTGCTGTATAATCAGGCCCTGTTAATCGAGGGCTTGCCGCTGCAAGATCCGGTAGAATTCACGAACGATATTTGCAAAATCATGGTTTAACAAATTTTTGTTCTGCACCAAGCCGTTCCCGTATCGGGGGCGGCTTTATTTATGATGGTAACACTTGGTTACACTATTCGGCCAATCATTTTGCCTCCTCATGCCTTCTTTATAAAATGGGGAGAGGGTGGTCTTTTATCTAGAAATAAGTTAATATTAACTTTTTAAGGCTTGGAGCTTTATAGCCAAAAAACTTCCGATAAATGTGCGCTGACTTCCCTTGGAGTGCATGGGAAAATGTTCTCTGTTTCCTTACTTACGGAATTTTTATTCCTGATTCTGGGGTTTGTAAAATTTTTGTGACATACTGGTGTGAAATTTAACACAGCAAATTGTCGTTTTTCTTGATTATTTGGTGGGATGTCTTTATAATCATTTTGTTTGCAAGAATGATTAGCGATTAGCGTATGGAATAAGGAGGTTATTTATTTTGGGAAAAGCATTGATTATTGGCGCCGGTGGCGTGGCCAGCGTTGTGGTGCATAAATGTTGCCAAAACCCAGATGTATTTGAAGAAATTTGTATCGCAAGCAGAACTGTTGAGAAATGCGATGCGCTTAAAGAGAAGCTGGGTGGAGGTCGTACTAAGATACAAACGGCTCAGCTGGATGCTGACAACACCGACATGGTCATTGACTTGATTCGAAGCTTTCAACCGGATGTAGTTATCAATGTGGCTCTCCCTTATCAGGATTTGACGATAATGGATGCTTGCCTTGAGACAGGTGTTCATTACGTTGATACGGCGAACTATGAACCGCCGGATACGCCGAAGTTTGAATACAGCTGGCAATGGGCCTACAAAGAAAGATTCGAAAAAGCGGGAATCACAGCTCTGCTGGGAAGCGGTTTTGATCCAGGCGTGACTGGAGTATTTACGGCTTATGCTCAAAAGCACTATTTTGATGAAATTCATACGATTGATATTGTGGATGCGAATGCAGGGGATCACGGATATCCTTTTGCAACTAATTTTAATCCGGAAATCAATATTCGCGAAATTACAGCGAAGGGCCGTTACTTTGAAAATGGAGAGTGGATTGAAACTGAGCCGCTGTCTGAGAAAAAGGTATACGATCTTCCTGAAATTGGACCGAAAAACATATATCTTTTGTACCATGAGGAACTGGAATCTCTTGCAGTGAACATTAAAGGCGTGAAAAAAATCCGCTTCTGGATGACGTTCTCGGACAATTATCTGAATCATTTGAATGTACTGCAAAACGTCGGCATGACTTCGATCGAGCCTATTGATTATGAAGGACAACAAATCATTCCACTGCAATTCTTGAAAGCTATTTTGCCGGACCCGGCTTCTCTGGGACCAAGAACAAAAGGCAAAACAAACATTGGCTGCATCATCCAAGGCGTGAAAGATGGAAAGCCAAAAACCTATTATGTTTACAACGTTTGTGATCATGAGGAATGTTATGCAGAGGTTGGCTCCCAAGCCATTTCTTACACAACAGGTGTCCCAGCTATGATCGGTGCAATGCTTATCATCAAAGGCCTCTGGAAAAAACCAGGCGTTTACAACGTTGAAGAATTTGATCCAGATCCATTCATGGAAGCACTAAATAAACACGGATTGCCATGGCAAGAGAGCTTTACGCCAACGTTGCTTGATTGAGGTCTGCGATGAATATTGATATTACCGGACTCCCATCACCTTGTTATCTTGTTGACGAAAGACTCCTTGTCAAAAACCTTGAGGTTTTAAATTCTGTTCAAGAGCGCACAGGCTGTAGTATTCTGCTCGCTCTTAAGGGATTTTCCATGTTTTCGACCTTTCCTCTGGTTGGGAAATACCTAAAAGGCGTAACCTCCAGTTCGTTGTTCGAGGCAAGACTCGGTCGCGAAAAAATGGATAAGGAGGTTCATGTATATGCACCTGCTTATGTTGACAGTGAATTTGACGAGCTGCTGGAGTATGTTGACCATATCGTTTTTAACTCCTTTGATCAACTGAAACGCTTCAAAAGCAGAGTTCAGGGCGTAACTTCCAAAAAAATCGACATCGGAATTCGGGTTAATCCGGAATATTCGGAAATTGAAACTCCGTTGTATGATCCTTGCTACAACAACTCCAGAATGGGTGTGACTTTGGCTAACTTTAGACCTGAGGACCTGGATGGCGTGGACGGTATTCATTTTCATACGATGTGTGAACAGAATTCAGATACGCTGGAGCGCACCATTAAAGTTGTAGACGAGAAATTTGGGCCATACATTAAGCAAATGAAATGGCTCAATTTCGGCGGTGGCCACCATGTTACCAGAGAAGACTATGATGTGGACACGCTGGTACGCTGTATTCAATATTTTCAGGATAAATACGGTGTGCAGGTTTACCTAGAGCCGGGTGAAGCTATTGCTCTGAATACCGGATATCTGGTTGCTACGGTCCTGGATACGATGAAGAATGGAATGGATATTGCCATTCTGGATACGTCGGCCGAATGCCATATGCCTGATGTACTGGCTATGCCTTACCGTCCGAATATCATTGGTGCAGGTAAGCCTGGTGAGTATGCACATACTTACAGACTCGGTGGACTTACTTGCCTGGCCGGAGACGTGATTGGAGACTATTCCTTCAAAGAGCCATTGAAGCCTGGAGACAAACTTGTATTCTGCGATATGGCCCATTACACGATGGTCAAAAACCACATGTTCAACGGAGTCAACCTGCCAGCTATCGCCAGCTACAACGACGAAGAAGGCATTAAGGTGATCCGACAGTTCTCCTACGAGGACTTTAGCTCGCGTTTGTCGTAAGGAATAAAGAGTGGGAAATAGTTGAGTATCATGATTGAACAATCAAAAGCCGTGCCCCTTAGGATAGGGACGCGGCTTTTCGATGTAGTTATTTTTTGAATTTTTTACGTGCCTTTGTATGTATCAAGTACAACATCAGGCATTAAATGATGATTTAACTACTTGGTGAGTGAGATGAATTTCATTTGCCTACCTTACAACTTGAGAAAGGACTTTATAGTCAAACATTTTTCCTCCGTATTGAAGCCCATACGCATTGACGACTAGGTAGTAATCTTTACCTTGTTCAAGAGTTGCATTTAAAAAATATTGACCATTTCTTGATCTTTTAACCCTTTGACCATTACTATCGTAAAGGGTTAGTTCCAACCAAGAATCAGGATATTTGTGGCCCTGAATTGTAAAGTGAACTTCGTTTGATTTATTATCAGCCATTATTTTATATACATCGTTGTTTTCCCACATCCCCTGCTTCTCTTCACCGAGGGTTCCAATTACAGCATCGCCTATAAAATAATAGTTAGCTTGTTCAAAACTATCATTTGGCTCTTGTTCATTATATTCAAGTAAAGGGGCAAGAGTTGATTCCTTGGCGGCTGGTACGGAATTTGCTTCTTCCGCTAAAGCGACACTAGCAGAAGTACTTAGCAGAAGTGTAAGACCTAATGAAGGAAAAACGGTTGAAACCTTTGAAACGAGGCATGTATGATATACTTATTTAATTGGGAATATATTTAAAGATGGATTTGATGAATGTAGTGCAACGATAGGTGGAGGTGAAAAATACATGTTCGACCCGACCGTTTTTGATAATTTAAAAGTTGCTATGGAAAATGCGGTTTACGATCTAGATAATCTGGATTCACGTATTGACATTACGCAACGAATCGATAGATTGGAAATGTCCGTGATGTCGCGTGAATTTGCTGTACAGTTCAGACTGAGGGAACACCCGAGTGTAACGGCAGAAATTCACCTAAAAGCGGATCTAAGCAATCTGGCAGCAGAAATTTTAGAAATCGAAGATCAAATTCCGGGGTGTAGCTTATTACTGCGTTTTAATAAGGAGATTCATGAGATTGAGACACAATGTAGCCGAATAGAGGATATACTGACCGAAATTTGGAAGCCCGATCTTCGGCCAGTACAAACACTTAGTTTAATTTATGGAGAAAAGGCTTCTACATATCACAACAGGATTGAACTCCGGTTTTCCAGACAAATTAACGAAGATCAGATGGAGGATATTCCAGAGTTGCTGGAACATATTTTGCTGACGCTTGTGGAATTGAACAAGGTCTAAAATGCTAGACTTCCTCGTAACAGGACATGGGCTTTACTATTGAGGAATTAGGCGGAAAGGAGTCTGGAGGTCATAAAATGAATGAACACGATTTCTCTGAAATATATGCGATCATGGAAGTTTCTTTTCCAGAATCAGAATGCAGGACATTTGATTCACAAAAAGCTTTATTGAAACATCCTGGCTATCGCATCATTACTGAGAAGAATGAGCAAGGCAATACGGTTGCTTTTTTGGCAGGCTGGGATTTTACGCAGTTTCGGTTTGTAGAGCATATTGCGGTGGATTCGAGTATACGTGGTGGCGGGTTAGGTAAAAAGCTCATGAGCAGGTTTATCTCAGAGTCTGATAAACCGGTGGTGCTGGAGGTTGAACCGCCAGTGGATGAATGGACTCGGAGAAGAATCGGTTTTTATGAACGTTTGGGGTTCCATTTGAACCATTTTGAGTATGTGCAGCCTCCTTTAAGAGAAGGACAGGCCGATTTGAGGCTTCAAATTATGAGTTATCCAGTTGAACTGTCAGAACAGGAGTTTGCTCCGTATAAACAGCTTTTATATACCGAGGTTTATGGGCTTAAATAAGAGACTATATAGTCAGTTATATTATATAAAAGTAAAAGGCTCTGCTTATGCCGTATTTCTACGGGAGCAGAGCCTTTTACTTTATTGGGCTGGAGATGCTCGATTATGTTAGTGTCTTGACCAAGTCATAACAAACTCTTTTTCACCCGTTTCTGAATCAACAGCTTCTTCTTGAATGATAAATCCATTTTTAGTATAGAAGTTGAATGCTTTTGTGTTCGACTGGTATACCTTTAATTGAATCTCGTCATGTTGCTGCTTGACCCAGTTCAGTAGCAGCTTACCATAGCCGTTTCTTTGAGAACCAACACGTACAAACAGAGCCGCTAAATATCCATCGATCATGGAAATGAAGCCGCCAATGGTATGAACATCCTGTATGATAACGTAGTTTTGGGCGAGAGGCAGGTATCTGTTCTCCATCTCGGTAACTTGTGATGTCCAATATTGCGGAGCAATAAAACAATGGGCTTCTATAGAAGCATCCAGCCAGATGGCTGCCAGTTCCTTGAATTCTTCCACTTTCGCTAGTCTAATAGACATGGCATCGCCTCTTTTCACAGTATGTATCTTATCGATCATTAAGTATGCTGTTGAAAATAAAAAAGACCGTCCGTGGACGGCCTTTCTACCCGTGGCGCTTGCTAAAGCCTTGATCCGTATCCCGCGCCTCCGCCAACCCTGAGAATTAGAGAATGACAGGTCGGGTAAGGGATACGCTCAACATATGATTACTAATGTTGACGCACCTCCTTTCCTGATGTATTCATCTTACCATATATGGTGTGTATTATCCAGTTCTTTTGTATATTTTCAGGGATCATTTATAAAAAATATAATATAAAAATCACTTGATTTTATAGTCTATGAGAGATATAATCTTAATTACGGTGATTGAAAATATCATCATGAATACACAATATGCGGTCGTGGCGGAATTGGCAGACGCGCACGGTTCAGGTCCGTGTGGGCTAACCCCCCGTGGAGGTTCGAGTCCTCTCGACCGCATCATTTTATTGATGACAGGTTTCTGATCTGCTTTTTCTGGCAGAGCAGGAACCTTTTTATTATTTAATATCTTTAAGCTAAGTGCTCATCACCTGGACAGAAGAAAGCTTGGAACTGTAATCCAAATGAGCGTAGACATTAGTTGTAATTCCTACCATCGACACTTTAATTATAACAGGAGGAAACAGGGCTATCTCGTCGTTGACGAGCCTTGATTGGGGTGCATTCATTTTCGCCCCAATGTAGGCGATTCCGCAGCCCTTCATTATTCCGGATGATTCGCAAGCATCTTTCCCACGAAGTTTCTCTCCAAGAATGTCCCGAACATACCCCCTCTCTCTAGCAGACTAAGCCTTTGCATGGGAGAGGGGCTTTACATTCTTCAAACCATAGATGAATCCTATTGAAATGATAATAATTATTGGATTGAACGATACCATTGATCAGATTATTCTAAATAGAAATAGAATTCAATATTCGCAAGGAATTGAGTGTCATTAACGATCACTGCCAAGCGAATTCGGATCCCATTTCATATTCCCGGTTGCAAGAAAGGAGCAGGGATGTTACATCTTGCAACACATGGAAGTCGGCCTTCCCATTAAAGGCATGGAAGGTTTAATTGCTCGGAACGTTAAAGTCGTCGTTGAGACGAAAAGCGATAAGCTAAAGGGGGCGTCAGAATGAATCATTTAGATCAACAAGATCCTGCAATAGCCGAAGCGATCCGGCAGGAGCTGGAACGGCAACACAATAAAATCGAATTGATCGCTTCTGAGAATTTTGTAAGCCGAGCGGTCATGGAGACAATGAGCACGGTCCTGACCAACAAATATGCGGAAGGCTATCCCGGAAAAAGGTATTACGGGGGTTGTGAATACGTAGATCTCGTTGAAGATCTGGCCAGGAATAGGGTCAAGGAGCTGTTCGGCGCAGAGCATGCCAATGTTCAGCCTCATTCGGGAGCCCAGGCTAACATGGCCGTTTATTTCGCTTCGGTAAAATCGGGAGATACGATTCTCGGTATGAACCTGGCACACGGCGGCCACTTGACGCATGGAAGCCCCGTGAACGCTTCCGGAATGATGTATAACTTTGTCCCTTATGGGGTTAATGCTCAAACCTTCCGCATCGATTTTGATGAAGTTCGAAAGCTTGCTCATCGGCATAAGCCCAGAATGATTGTCGTAGGCGCAAGCGCTTATCCTCGCACGATCGAGTTTGAGCCATTTGCCCAAATTGCCGAGGAGGTAGGCGCATTATTTCTCGTGGATATGGCCCATATTGCGGGCATCGTAGCCGCTGGTCTACACCCGAATCCTGTTCCACACGCTCACTTTGTCACGACAACCACTCACAAAACCTTGCGTGGGCCGAGAGGAGGAGTTATCTTATGTCGTAATTCCTGGGCGCAAGCGATCGACAAAGCGGTATTTCCAACTACCCAAGGCGGTCCGTTTATGCATATCATCGCGGCTAAGGCCGTGGCATTCGGCGAGAACGCCCAGCCTGAATACAAGCTATATATGCAACGCGTTATTCAGAACGCCAGACTGCTCGCGGAAAAGTTAATGGAGGCAGGTTTGCAAGTCGTCTCGGGCGGCACGGACAATCATCTAATCCTTCTGGATTTGCGCAATATCGGACTGACCGGACAAGCGGCCCAGCAATTGCTGGACGATATCGGAATCACGGTCAATAAGAACGCGATTCCTTTTGATCCGACAAGTCCTCGCGTCACGAGCGGCATTCGACTAGGAACACCCGCAGCGACCACCAGGGGGATGGGAGCTGAAGAAATGAACGAAATTGCCGTCATTATTGCGGAGACCTTAAAACAATCTCAACGTTCAGACATAAGGGAACAAATGAGAGGCAAGGTGAAAGACATTACGTCTCGATTCCCTTTATACAAGAACGAAATGATCAGGAATTAGGGAGGAGCTCCTATGAAGCGTAACACTTCTTGCGCCCAAGAAGCATTTTTGGAAGCAAATCGGGTGATTCCGGGCGGGGTGAACAGCCCGGTTCGCGCGTTTACTAGCGTTGGTACGACGCCTGTATTTGTGAGCCGGGGTCAGGGGGCTCGTGTTTGGGACATCGATGGGAACGAATATATCGATTACATCGGCTCATGGGGGCCGTTAATTCTGGGTCACGCTCATCCGAAGGTGGTCGAGTCTATTCAAATGGCGGCGATTCAAGGGACAAGCTTCGGTTTGCCCACGCAAATCGAAACGAAGATGGCAATGCAGATTTGCAATAGCCTTCCATCCGTCGAAATGGTCCGCATGGTCAACTCAGGTACGGAAGCCGCCATGAGCGCAATTCGCTTGGCCAGGGGGTACACCAAGCGGCAAAAAATCGTAAAATTTCAAGGGAACTATCACGGACATGCGGATGCTTTATTGATCAAATCAGGGTCAGGCGTGGCAACGTTGGGTTTGCCGGACAGCCCGGGAGTGCCCGATAACGTTACCATGAATACGATCACGATTCCTTATAACAGTCTGGAGAGTATCCGTCTTGCATTCGAACGGTATGGCGAACAAATCGCCGCCGTCATGGTCGAGCCGGTTGCCGGGAACATGGGTGTCGTTACGCCATTGCCGGGGTTTCTTCAGGAACTGAGAGAAATTACAGCGAAATACGGAAGTCTCCTGATCTTCGACGAGGTGATGACGGGATTTCGTGTAGGCTATCAGGGGGCGCAAGGATTGTACGGAATCGAACCGGATCTCACTTGTCTCGGCAAAGTGATCGGAGGAGGGCTCCCTGTCGGCGCATACGGCGGTAAACGCGAAATCATGGAGCAAATTGCTCCCGTCGGCCCCATTTATCAAGCGGGCACGTTATCGGGCAATCCACTCGCCATGTCGGCTGGATATCGAACGTTGCGACTGCTCGAAAAGCCCGGAATCTATGAAGAGTTGGATCGAAAAACGGCGAAACTGGCGGAAGGTTTTTTGCAAAATGCAAGGAGGGTCGGCGTGCCCTTAAAAGTGAATCGCGTCGGCTCCATGCTTTCTCCTTATTTTACGGAGCAAGACGTTGTGAATTATGAAACCGCGCAACGATCAAATATGCATCGGTTTAAGAGATACCATGCCGCGATGTTGGACCTCGGAATCTTAACTGCGCCCACACCCTACGAAGTTATGTTCGTATCGACCGCGCACTCGGACGAAGATATCGAAAATACGATAGAGGCCCATTATCAAGCCTTAAATACGATAAAGAAGGAAAGCGGGGATTGACCATGAATGCCGCTGAAATCCGTGAGTTATTTCCGATTTTAGACCAGAAGGTACACGATTGTCCTCTCGTTTATTTGGATAGTGCCGCCTCGGCGCAGAAGCCGATTCAGGTGATCGAGGCGGTGAAGCGATATTACGAATGGGACAATGCGAACGTTCACCGCGGCGTTCACACACTAGGCATGCGTGCCACGGAAGCTTATGAGGCAGCGAGAGTCGCAGTGGCTCGGTTTATTGGCGCTAGTTCGGAACGGGAAATCGTTTTTACCCGCGGAGCGACGTCGTCCCTAAATCTTGTCGCGAGCAGCTATGCACGAACGGTATGCTCAGAGGGGGATGAGATTGTCCTTTCGGAGATGGAGCATCACAGCAACCTGATTCCCTGGCAACAAGCGGCAAAAGCTTCGGGAGCCGTATTAAAATATATCCCTCTTAAATCGGACGGGACGTTTTCAATAGAAGATGTAGAGCAAACAGTCACGAACCGTACGAAAGTGGTGACGGTCTCGCAAGTCTCAAATGTACTGGGTATCGCTAATCCGGTGAAGCAAATGGCTGACATCGCCCACAAGAAAGGAGCCGTCCTGGTTGTTGATGGAGCGCAGAGCGCGCCTCATCTCAAGGTCAACGTCCGAGAGATGGATTGCGACTTCTATGCCTTCTCGGGTCATAAGATGTGCGCGCCGACTGGAATTGGTGCCCTGTATGGGAGAAAAGGTCTCCTTGAGCAAATGGAGCCGATTGAATTCGGAGGAGAAATGATCGATCGTGTCGGGCTGCAGGATGCGTCATGGAAAGAGGCGCCTTGGAAATTTGAAGGGGGAACCCCGATCATCGCGGGTGCAATCGGGCTGAGTGCGGCTATCCATTTTCTGGAGCAAATCGGATTAGACGCGATCGCGGAGCACGATAGGCAACTGACCCGCTATGCGGAAGAACAAATGAAGCGCATGGAGCATTTGACGATCTATGGCCCGACGGAAGGACGGGTGGGACTCGTTACCTTTAATTTGGACCGAATTCACTCGCATGATGTCGCTACAGTACTTGATACTTACGGCGTGGCCATCCGTGCGGGTCACCACTGCTGTCAGCCGTTAATGAATCTTTTAAATGTCGGTTCTACGGCTAGGGCCAGCTTTTATTTGTACAATACCGAAGAGGATGTTGATCGGCTGCTGTTCGCTTTGCAAAAAACTAAAGAGTACTTTAAGGAGTGATCCAATATGGATGTATCGGAGAGCGATCCACTCTTTCCGACGTACACGAAGTATCCCATAACGCTGCTGAAAGGTGAGGGAAGCCGCGTATGGGACGATCAAGGCAAAGAGTATCTTGATTGCATGTCAGGTATCGCGGTGTGTAATTTAGGACATGTCCCCGTGAAGGTGAAACAGCGAATTCAAGAACAGCTTGAGCAATTGTGGCATGTCTCCAATCTCTTTCATATCCCCAATCAGCAAAAACTGGCGCAAATGCTTGCCGCTCATAGCTGCATGGATCATGTATTCTTTTGCAACAGCGGGGCGGAGGCAAATGAAGCCGCGATCAAATGCGCCAGAAGATACCAACAGCGAGTGCTTGGGAACGATAAATACGAGATTATTACTTTCGAAAAGTCGTTTCATGGGCGAACGATGGCCACATTAACTGCGACGGGGCAGGATAAAGTCAAGGATGGATTTTTTCCTCTACCGGCTGGTTTTACGTATGCGCCTTATAACGAAATCGAGGGCGTAAAAGACAAAATCACCGATCGAACCGCGGCCGTCCTGTTAGAGCTCGTGCAAGCAGAGGGGGGCGTTTATCCTGCAAATCCCGGGTTCGTGACCGAGCTTTCCGCTTTATGCCGGGAGCACGGTCTGCTTCTCATAATCGACGAAGTCCAGACGGGAATGGGGCGAACGGGGAAATTGTTTGCCTACGAGCACTATGGGATCGAACCGGATATCGTTACGCTTGCGAAAGGACTTGCCAGCGGATTCCCAATCGGCGCGATGATGGGGAAGAAGAAGCTCCGGAACGCTTTTTCCGCTGGTACACATGCCTCGACGTTCGGGGGTGCCCCTCTTGCGGCCGCTGCTGGGTTAGCTACGCTTGAGACGATCCTGGAGGAGCGTTTGTGCTCGCGTGCCGAAGAGATGGGGGAATATGCCTTACGAAGACTGTCGGATCGGCTTTGCCATTATTCTGTCGTGCGTGCCATTCGCGGCATCGGCTTATTGCTGGGAATTGAATGCCGCGTACCTGTTGCTCCCATCATTCAAGAACTGCTTCACCAGGGCTTATTGGTACTGGCTGCAGGCACCAACGTCATCCGATTTATCCCGAATCTTTATATCACCGAAGAAGAAATCGACCAAGCAGTCGCCATCCTTACTGCGGTGCTTGAGCGGTATTAATCAAAGTGTTCGTTTTTTATCGTCGCGATTAATTGTTCCATAAACACTCGGCTAGCCGCGCATAAATATTTGTTTTTCCGATACACAATACCGATTTGCGTCGTCAGCGTCGGGTTTTGGATCGGGATCGTCCGAATTCCCTCATGTGCGATATAGTCAAGGTATGCCTTAGGCAGAATGGTTACGCCGACGCCTTGATTAACCATATTGATGATCGATTCCATCGTCGACAATTCCAATACCGGGTGAGGCGCGAAATCAAAGGAACGGCACGCCTCGTTAATCAATTGCCGCATATAATAAGTGCTCGGCAATAAAACGGAGGGGACGTCTTTCAACACGCCGAGGTGCACAAACTTTTCCTTGGCAATGGGGTGGTCTACGGGCGCCGCAAGGGCAAGATTCTGTTTGTAGAGCGGAATCATCTCCATATCTTCATGCTTCATCGGCAGATAGACGATTCCTAAATCCAGTTTGTTTTGCAGAAGTCTTTCATAAATATCGCCTGTCCGCAATCCGAGTACCGATAGCTCTACATTGGGATAGCTGTGATGGAACCCAATCACCGTCGGAGGCAGTAAGTAATTGACGACGGTTAGAAGCGCGCCTATCTTTAACGTGCCACGTTTTAAACCTTGAAGCTCGCTGATCGCCGCCTTTGCTTGCGAGAGTTCATGGAACACATTATAGCTATGGTCCAACAAGATTTTTCCCGCATCGGTTATCAACGTTTTCTTGCCGACGCGATCAAAGAGGGGGGTTCCCATTTCGTGCTCAAGCAAACGAATTTGTTGGCTCAGGGAAGGTTGAGCGATGCCGAGTTTCTCGGCGGCACGGGTAAAGTGCAGTTCCCGGCATACGGCCATAAAATACTCCAATTGCTTCAGTTCCATCGTGATCACTACTTTCCTTATAATGATAGGAGATTCCTATCATTATATACAGAATCATTATAAAAATCTAACTGGATGGAGATGAGACCAATCTATAATTTCAATGCAGGCCCGGCAGCCCTGCCTTCGGAAGTTCTGCTGCAAATACAGGAGGAACTTCTTGACTTACAGGGAACCGGCTTATCCATTCTGGAAATCTCGCATAGAAGTAAAGAATATGAGAAGATCAACAGCGAGACGCAGCAGTTGCTGAAGGAACTGCTGCATATTCCTCTCGATTACGAGGTGTTGTTCCTGCAAGGCGGTGCAAGTACGCAATTTGCCATGGTTCCAATGAATTTTTTGAGAGCCGGAAACGTGGCCAGTTATGTTTATAGCGGCACATGGGCAGGCAAAGCGATTGCGGAAGCGCAAAAGTTCGGCCAAGTTGCCATTGTGGCAAGCTCGGAATCCTCACATTTTAAGAAGCTTCCCGCTCTTGATAACATGAAGGTTCCTCCGGGAACGGCCTACATTCATCTCACTTCCAATGAAACGATTGCAGGCACTCAATACAAAAATTTTGTGGACACGGGCAGTATACCGCTCATCGCGGATATGTCCAGCGATATTTTATCCCGATCGATCAATGTTTCCGACTTTTCGCTGATTTATGCCGGCGCGCAAAAAAATCTGGGGCCTTCGGGCGTAACGGTCGTGATCGTCCAACGCGAGCTTCTGCAAAGAATCTCTACACCTATTCCGGATATTATGAATTATCGGATTCATGCGGATAGTCGCTCTCTCTATCACACGCCGCCCGTATTCGCGGTGTACATCGTTAATCTGGTGCTAAAATGGATTCAAGCAAACGGCGGGGTGCGCGGGGTAGAAAATCGGAATCGCGCGAAAGCCGATTTGATCTATTACGCAATCGACGACAGCGACGGTTTTTACAGCGGATTGGCTGATCGGGATAGTCGATCCCTGATGAACGTTACTTTTCGAATTTCTGACGAGGAGTTGGAAAAACACTTTCTTCTGGAGTCGGAGCGTAACGGTTTTGTAGGATTGAAAGGTCACCGGGATGCCGGTCATCTGCGAGCTTCGATCTATAATGCCGTTACTTATGAACATTGTAAAGCGCTAAAGGAATTTATGATAGACTTTCAGAAACGATTCGGATAAGGGAGGAGTCAGTATTGATTTCACTCTTGCGATGTGGGGAGTCAAGCATCCTCTGCATACAGTGACAAATATTATTTGTACTGTCCCGACGAAATAATTTGTATGTTGCACGCCGAGAATCGATAGGAATTCACTATGGTTTCTATATAAATAATATAATTGTTTTAGGTTGAAGTCGCTATTACACTCAATCATATACGTCGAAAATTCGCAAATAGCGTATGGAGGAATGTGAAATGGAAACGGGAACGAACAGAGTCAAAAGAGGAATGGCCGAAATGCAAAAAGGCGGCGTCATCATGGACGTGATGAATGCGGAGCAGGCAAAAGTCGCGGAAGCCGCTGGAGCCACCGCGGTCATGGCGCTGGAGAAAGTGCCAGCGGATATCCGCGCGGCGGGCGGAGTCGCCCGGATGGCTGATCCGGTTATTGTAGAGCAGGTGATGAAAGCCGTTACCATACCCGTGATGGCGAAAGCGCGCATTGGTCATTATGTTGAAGCTAGAGTCCTTGAAGCACTCGGGGTAGACTATATCGACGAAAGCGAAGTATTAACGCCAGCCGACGACAATTTCCATATCGACAAACAAGTATTTACGATTCCATTCGTATGCGGGGCAAGGGATTTGGGAGAAGCGTTGCGTCGGATCGGGGAAGGCGCATCCATGATTCGCACCAAGGGGGAGCCGGGAACAGGCAATATCATCGAGGCCGTGCGCCACATGCGCATGTTGCTGGGCCAAATCCGCAAAGTGCAAGGATTGAGCAAAGACGAATTAATGGTCGAGGCTAAGCAACTCGGCGCTCCTTACGATTTATTGCTCCAGGTCAAAGAAACCGGCAGATTGCCCGTAGTCAACTTTGCCGCAGGGGGCGTTGCTACGCCGGCCGATGCTGCGTTGATGATGCACTTGGGGGCGGATGGCGTTTTTGTCGGGTCAGGCATATTCAAATCCGACCAACCGGAGAAGTTTGCCCGAGCCATCGTGGAAGCGACGACGCATTATACGGACTTCGGGTATATTGCGGATATCTCCAAAAACCTGGGGACCCCGATGAAAGGGATTGAAATCTCCTCACTTCAGGCGAGCGAACGAATGCAGGAACGCGGTATGTAGACACATCTAGCGAACTCGTTAATTAAAATTTGGAGCGGGAGTGATCCGAATGGCATCTATCGAAATCCTTTCACTTAATGTCGGCATGCCCAAGCAGGTCCGGTTTAATCAGAAGGACGTTTCTACGGGGATATTCAAGTCGGCCACAGATGAATCTCTGTATTTATCTTCTCTAAACCTCGAAGGGGATGGACAGGGCGATTTGGTTCATCACGGAGGCAAAGAGAAGGCTGTATGCGTCTATCCCTACGAGCATTACCCGTTCTGGGAAAATGAATTGCGGAGACCGCTCGACTACGGCGCGTTCGGGGAAAATTTAACGACAAAAGGTTTGCTGGAATCCGACGTTTGCATTGGAGACGTCTTTAAGCTTGGCAAAGCAATCGTTCAAGTTAGCCAGCCCAGACAGCCTTGTTACAAGTTATCCATCAAGTACGGCGTACCGGACATGCCCTTGAAGGTACAACAAACAGGCTACACGGGATTCTACTTCCGCGTTCTGGAAGAGGGAGTTGCCTCTAAAACCGACGGACTGTCCCTCCTTCATCGTCATCCGAAAGCAATTACGGTTTCATTCGCCAATCGTATTATGCATCAAGAGAAGAATCATATCGAGGGCATTAAACAAATCCTCGAAGTGGAAGAATTGTCTATAAACTGGAGAAATACGCTTCTAAAACGTTTGGCGGGAACCGAGGCGGATTCTCGCGAAAGACTAACAGGCAACTCATAAGGTGGGAGTGATTCAATGAGTCTGCAAGATCGTCTGTCCGCAGTCGAACATCGCATCCGCCAAGCTTGCGGGCGATGCGGCAGAAGCGAAGAGGAAATCCAGATCATAGCCGTGACGAAATATACAACGGCGAAAGCAACGGAGCAAGTGTTGCTATCCGGATTAACCCATGTTGGTGAAAGTCGCGCCCAAGAAGCGCAGTCCAAATGGGAGGCCCTTCAGCCACGAGGAACGTGGCACTTTATCGGTCATTTGCAAACCAATAAAGTAAAAGAGGTTATCGGCAAATTCGAGTATATTCATTCGCTTGACCGCTTATCCTTGATGAAAGAAATAGAGCAGAAGGCTGCCCGACTCAATGTCGTCGTGAATTGTTTTATTCAAGTCAACGTTTCGGGGGAGAAAAGCAAACAAGGACTTTCTCCGGAAGCTTTATTTTCATTTGCGCAGGAAGTTTCGCGGATGAAGCAGATCCGGGTGGTGGGGCTGATGACGATGGCTCCACACGAATCCGACGCCGAAGCGACCAGACCGGTCTTTAGAGAATTAAAACGATTGCGCGATGAACTTAATACAAGAGAAATCTTTGCTTATCCCGTACCGCATCTTTCTATGGGGATGTCCAACGATTTTGAAGTCGCGATCGAAGAAGGGGCAACTTGGTTGAGGCTTGGATCGATCTTAGTCGGAAGGGGAGCGATTTAGGGAAAACGTGCACTAACCGATTGGAGTTATTGTTGCTATCTGTCTGATCTGGTCGTTGACAAAGAAGCTCAGAAATCCGGAGTAGGACGGGATCTTATTGCCAAGGTGCGAGAAGAAATTGGGGAAGAAGTCGCACTGATTTTGTTAGCTGCACCAAGTGCAGTGGCGTACTACCCTAAAGTTGGCTTTGAAAAAATTGAGAATGGTTTTATGATCAGACGCAAGAAATAAGGGCGGATGAACTGTGGAGGCCAGTGTTCATTAACATGATGAATTTATATACTGATAAGATATGCTGAAGAAGTCGGATTTTATTGTGTACTGACCCCGCTAAATGAAAATACGAGGGGCATTGGGAAAAACGCAGTTTTCAGTAATGATAAAAGGTTGTATTTTTGTTAATGTTGCAAGAACAAGAAATGGTAGGGGAATAGGTATTTGTAACTGTAATCCAGGTTGAGCCGCAGGCTATTTTACTATATAGTTATGACTGAACAACCATACTATCTATATTAAATGAATGCCTAAGTAGGGGGACCCTTGCAATGATTATTAAACCGAAAATCCGTGGTTTTATATGTACGACTGCTCATCCTGAAGGGTGTGCGGCTCATGTCAATCGTCAAATCGATTACATCAAAGACAACACAGCAATACAAGGAGCTAAAAAGGTACTCGTGATCGGAGCGTCTACAGGCTATGGGCTGGCTTCCCGCATTGCTGCAAGCTTCGGTATGGGAGCTGATACCATAGGTGTATCCTATGAACGTCCCGCTTCAGAGGGGCGTACGGCTTCGGCAGGCTGGTACAACACTGTGGCCTTTGAAAGAGCGGCCAGAGCGGCTGGCTACATAGCGGAAAGCATTAATGGAGATGCTTTTTCCCATGAAATTAAGCAGGAGACGTTGAAGCTGGTTAAGGAAAAGCTGGGCAAGGTAGACCTGATTGTGTATAGTGTCGCCTCACCGCGGCGGACCCATCCAGATACGGGTGAAACCTTCAATTCCGTTCTCAAACCAATCGGACAGCCGTTTACGAATAAAACGGTGAATACGAATACGGGTGTCGTATCGGAAATTACGCTGGAACCGGCTACGCAGGAGGAGATTGAGAACACCATCACGGTCATGGGGGGCGAAGATTGGTCCTTATGGCTCAAGGCGCTGGAGGAAGCCGATTTGCTGGCTGATGGGGTAACCACACTGGCTTACTCGTACATTGGTCCGGAGATCACGGAGGCCATTTACCGTAAAGGAACCATTGGGCAAGCCAAAAACGATTTGGAGGCCACAGCGCATACGTTAACGAAACAACTGGAGCGTTATCATGGTAAAGCCTACGTTTCTGTAAATAAAGCGCTGGTCACACAATCGAGTTCGGCTATTCCTGTTGTGCCTCTGTATATTTCCTTACTGTTTAAGGTTATGAAAGAAAAGGGATTGCATGAAGGATGCATTGAGCAGGCGCAGCGTCTGTTCGAGAAGCTGTATAGCGGGTCAACTGTGGAAACGGACGAGGAAGGGCGCATTCGTCTGGATAACTGGGAAATGAGAGAGGATGTGCAGGAGGCTGTCAAAGCTGCCTGGTCCGAGATCACTACGGAAAACGTGTCTGAACGGGGCGATCTTGAACAATACCGTCTGGACTTCCTTCAATTATTTGGATTCGGGTTTGATGAAATCGATTATGAGCTGGATGTCGATCCAGAGGTTCACACAAATTAAGAAACAAATAGGAGTCAAATAAAAACGGGTACTCTCAAGCGATGCAAATGGCTTGTGAGACCCGTTTTTTTACATATGCAAGGCAGAGATGCTTCACCCGCTTAATTTATCGGGAATTGGAGGCAGAAAGCGACTTTCGGTGCAGCAAGCGAAAAACGGCAATGGTAATGATAATTCCAGCAATACCAAAGACGGTGACAGAGGTCAGAGCTTGGTAGGCTTGCCAGCCGAACAAAAAAGCAATACCGCTGCCAAACGTAGTACCTGCCAGTAATCCAAGTGAGCAGGCAATGTCCGTTCTATATTTCATAATCATATTCCTTTCTAATGTATGAATTAAACAGCAACTTGTACTTTTCTCTGGACTTGGACATGAACTTGTGCGTACAATTGAGTGGTAATCGTTTTCAAACTGAATTTTTTATCATTATGGGTCATTCTTATGCAAATTATTCCTTTTCAGGAGGCTGATGAAATGAATATGAATGAGCAGATCAAGCAGTGGAACGCAGAGGCGCAGGCAAGCAACGCTGATCACCCTCATCGAAAGGTTGAACTGTTGATCGAGGTTCGGGATGGAGCGCTTGAAGCTGTCGTCCCTTATTTGAACCGACAAAATTATCGTCATGTAACCCTGGTAGAGGATGAGTATACCTCGGCAGCGGCAGGCCAAAGAGTGGCTAAGCTGATACATGAGGCAGGGTTGACGGTTGATGTGGTCCAGCTGCCTCCAAATGCTGTGGGAGATGTCATTGCTGATGAAACCTACATTATGAAGGTGCTGCTGGGCGTGAAAGATAAGAGTCAGGCTGTACTGGCTGTAGGCTCCGGCACGATTCACGATCTGGTCCGCTTCGTATGCTATAAAATGAATCGTCCGTTCTTGTCCATACCGACGGCCGCTTCTGTAGATGGGTTTACCTCGGCAGGTGCGCCGCTGATCGTAGACGGCAGCAAGCAGACGTTTCAGGCGGTTCCACCGGAAGCCATCTTTGCGGATCTATCCGTGCTGGCGAATGCACCACAGACGATGACTGCCGCAGGCTTTGGCGATATGCTCGGTAAATTCACCTCATTAGCGGACTGGCAGGGATCCAGAGATTTGGGAAATGAGCCGTATTCACCTGTGGCTAACCGGATTACCGAGGAGGCTTTACATGCTTGTGTAGAGCATGTCGATGAGATTGCGGCAGGCAGCAAGGCAGGCGTCGAGGTGCTGATGAATGCACTGATTGCATCCGGTATTTCAATGCTGATGATTGATCATTCGCGTCCGGCATCGGGGGGAGAACACCATATTTCCCACCGAATTGAAATGGATTTTATTGCAGAGGGACGCAAGCAGGTTTTGCATGGTGCCAAAGTGGGCGTAGCTTCCGCTTTGCTGTCTGGCATGTACAGGGAATTGGCTGCCAGCCAGGATGTGGAGGCTTTTAAAGTGTATCGGACTTTGCCTACATCGGAACAGATGCGTGCATGGCTGGTTAAGGTCGGTGGTCCGTCCACTATTGCCGAGCTTGGGGTGACGGAGGAACAGCTTGCTCGTGCTTTGCGCACGGCCCATACTTTGCGTGACCGCTATACGGGGCTTAAGTATATGAACGAACATCGACTGCTTCGTTCATAATATGCAGCATGAATACCAATCGTCTATAGATAGTTAGCCAAGCATATGTAGCAAGGAAGGGATTAGCGAATGGATTTCGGCTCCGGCAGCTATACATCGATGTCCTGCTCCCATAACATTTGTATGTACAAATGAACGATATGCTATAATCGTGGAATACGAACGGGTACACGATATTGCAAGTACGGAGGACACTATGGCGCCCAAATATATACAAGTTAAACAGGAAATTTTATCATGGATTCATTCATCCAAACTGGAGCCTCAAAGCCAGCTTCCATCTGAACATGAAATGTCTGAGCAATTTGCGGTTAGTCGGCAAACGGTGCGTCAGGCGCTCGGCGAGCTGGTACAGGAAGGCTGGCTGTTTCGCATGCAGGGCAAGGGAACCTTTGTTGCGACACGGGATCGTAAGCAACCTGAAGATCCACGGACGATTGGGGTGGTTACGACCTATATATCGGATTATATTTTCCCCTCTATCGTACAGGGAATTGAATCCAAATTAAGTCGTCAGGGCTACAAGCTGCTGCTGTCCAGCACAGGGAATGACCTCGAGCAGGAACGCCAGTGTCTGGAAATGCTGCTGAGTCAGCCACTGAGCGGAATTATTATTGAACCGACCAAAAGCGGGGAACGCAATCCCAATTTGAATTACTACTTGACGGTGGAGAATCGCCAAATCCCTTATTTGATGATCAATGCCCGTTATGAGGAGATGGATGCGCCTTGTCTGCGTGTAGATGATGAAAAGGGTGGTTTCCTGGCGGCTGAGCATTTGATCAAGCTGGGACACCGACGGTTGGCCGGTTTTTTCAAAACCGACGATATGCAGGGAATATTGCGAATGAAGGGGTTTGTGGCTGCTCACCGCAAATATGGGGTGACATTACACCCGAATGCAGTCACTACTTACCGAACCGAAGAAAAAAATGAGCTTCCGTTACAACGTGCATCAGAGCTGCTGGCGATGGAAGCAGAGGAGCGCCCGACCGGATGGGTGACATATAATGATGAGCTGGCTGTTCGATTACTGGATATTGTACGTTCAACGGGTCTGAGCATCCCCAATGATTTATCGCTGGTTGGATTTGATGACTCATTTTTGGCGACAGCAACGGAAACCAAGCTAACGACTATTCGGCATCCCAAAGAAGAACTGGGGCTGCGTGCTGCCGAAACGATGCTGTCGATGATTGAAGAGAAGGGCTATCGTGAAGAGGATCGTCAGTGGATTATACCGCCTGAGCTCATTATTCGCGAATCCACCGGGCCAGCTCCAGAAAATACCTAGGGACATGTAAGGACAAGTCAGTGGATATACAGCTTCAAACCTGCATATTTTATCATATGGTTCTCGCCATACTTCTCGTTACACCAAACAGCCTGTTTTCTGGATTGCAGAAAACAGGCTGTTTTTGCTGTGTTTTTTCTGGAAATAAGCGTAGAAATTGATCTGAAAAAGAGATAAAAAAGGCTGGCTAAGTTGTACGTACAAATGTATAATGAAAGCGGAACCAAGGATGAAGGGTCGTTATGACCCTCCTGTCATTTTCCATTTGAAGTTGGGTTCAGTCACTTCCATTGCAGATTTCAGAAATGAGAGTAAAAGGAGTGTCTTATACATGTTAGAACAATTGAAAAAGGAAGTATGGGAGGCCAATCTGGCGCTTCCAAAGCATGGTCTGGTTACTTTCACGTGGGGAAATGTAAGCGGTATCGACCGCGGGCAGGGACTGGTTGTTATCAAGCCAAGCGGTGTGGCCTATGAAGATCTGAAAGCCGAGCAATTGGTTGTGCTTAATCTTCAAGGCGATGTTGTTGAAGGTGACCTTCGTCCTTCATCCGATACGCCTACACATTTGGCATTGTACCGTGCTTTCCCGCAAATTGGGGGCATTGTGCACACCCACTCTTCCTGGGCTACAAGCTGGGCGCAAGCAGGGCGCGCGATTCCGGCATTAGGCACAACTCAAGGTGACTATTTTTACGGCACGGTTCCATGTACTCGTGCGATGACTTCGGAGGAGATTGCCGGGGAATATGAGCTGGAGACAGGACATGTAATCATTGAGACATTTAAGGATATTAGTCCAACAAATATTCCAGGTGTGCTTGTGAATCAACACGCGCCGTTCACTTGGGGTAAAAATGCCAATGATGCTGTTCATAATGCAGTTGTGCTGGAGGAAGTGGCCAAAATGGCGTACCGTTCCCTCATCCTGAACCCGGAATTAACCTCGATGGATCAGGCGTTGCTGGATAAGCATTTTCTGCGCAAGCATGGGGCAAATGCCTATTATGGGCAAACGAAAAAGGAGGAGGCACACAAATGAGCAAGTATACCATTGGTGTCGATTATGGAACAGAGTCCGGCCGTGCGGTCATTGTTGACCTGTCGAACGGAGCTGAAATAGCTACGCATGTAACACCTTATCGCCATGGGGTTATTGATGAAGTACTGCCTGGTAGCGGACGCAAACTGGAAATGGATTGGGCGCTGGAGCATCCGGCCGATTATATTGAGGTGCTAACCACTTCTGTACCTGCTGTCATGAAGGAAACAGGAATTTCTCCAGACGACATCATCGGGATCGGAATTGATTTTACGGCCTGTACGATGCTGCCGATCGACGTACAAGGGCAACCGCTGTGCTTTGACGAGAAGCTGAAGGATAACCCACACAGTTGGGTAAAGCTGTGGAAGCACCATGCCGCACAGGATGAAGCGGATCGTTTGAATGAAATTGCTTCGCAGCGCGGAGAGACGTTTCAACCCCGCTATGGAGGGAAAATTTCGTCCGAATGGATGATCGCAAAAATTTGGCAAATTCTGAATGAGGCACCTGACATTTATGATCAAATCGATCGTTTTGTGGAAGCGACCGATTGGGTTATTTCTCAGCTCAGTGGGGAGCTGAAACGTAATCAATGTACAGCTGGCTACAAGTCCATTTACCATCACCGCGATGGTTATCCGGACCGTGAATTTTTTAAGGCGCTTGATCCGCGTCTGGAAAATCTGACAGATACGAAGCTGCGTGGCGAGATTTATGACTTGGGTAGCCGGGCGGGCGGACTGACAGAAGAAATGGCCGCGAAATTAGGGTTGAATCCGGGAACAGCGGTAGCAGTAGGTAATGTGGATGCACATGCGGCTGTTCCAGCAGTAGGCGTAGTTACACCAGGCAAGCTGGTGATGGCGATGGGAACTTCCATTTGCCATATGCTGCTCGGTGAGGAAGAAAAAGAAGTAGAAGGTATGTGTGGCGTCGTAGAGAACGGAATTATCCCGGGCTACTACGGATATGAGGCTGGACAATCGGCAGTAGGAGATATTTTTGCATGGTTCGTGGAGCGTGCGGTTCCGGCTGAGGTGAAGGAGCAGGCTGCTGCAGAAGGCGTAAATGTCCATGTATGGCTGGAGCGTAAAGCGGCTGAATATAAACCGGGTGAAACCGGGTTGCTGGCGCTGGACTGGTGGAACGGTAACCGTTCTGTGCTGGTGGACACCAACCTGACAGGGCTGATTGTCGGGTATACGCTGCTGACGAAGCCAGAGGAAGTGTACCGTACATTACTGGAAGCAACCGCGTTTGGAACACGTAAAATTGTCGATGCGTTCCATCATAACGGTGTACCGGTAGACGTATTATACGCGTGCGGTGGATTGCCGCAGAAAAACCGTCTGTTGATGCAAATTTATGCTGACGTAACCGGACGTGAGATTAAGGTGGCAGCATCTACCCAAACTCCTGCGCTGGGCGCGGCAATGTTCGCAGCAGTGGCTGCGGGAGCTGAAGCTGGGGGATACGATGATATTGTCGAAGCAGCACGCCATATGGCACGTGTACGGGACGAGAGCTTTAAGCCGATCCCTGAGAACGCGGCCGTCTATGATAAGCTGTACGAGGAATACAGCCGTCTTCACGACTACTTTGGACGTGGAGGCAACCCGGTCATGAAAAAGCTGAAGGCTATCAAGGAAGAAGCCGGACATTCATCTGAAGCGGCAAGCACTCATTCTTAAGAAGCTAAGAACATATAAGACAGAAGCTTGTAGGGCTGTTGTATCTAAAAAAGCACAGTACGCCGACAAATCGGCAGACTGTGCTTTTTTGCTTTTTTATATTGTGTGAATAACATGATGTGAAAGTCTCATTGGATGAAAGATGGTAATGCGTTCCTTTCAAAGACTTTCATGAGAAGTACAATTGTTAGTTTTTAGGGGACATTTTTACTTTTTCAGCATGGCATCAGCAAACAAAATGGATTTTGGAATACGGAAAAACTGTTCCGCCTGGTCCTGGAAGGTTTGAGAAGGAACTGTACCCTGGTGCAACCATTTTCGGAATGTGCCGGGATGAACGCCAATCCAATGACTGACATCGGTCACTGAAATATCATGAACCATGCATAGACCCGCCAAGATCCGATTTTTGACCGGAGAACGAGTTACAGTCCGTTTCATAAAACGGGACGGCGCTGGTTGACAGATAAGCGGTGAACGCCGAACAACCTCTTCGTTAAACAGAATATGGTGCGGATAACCAAGTGTGTTACACGTCTTTTCCAGATTGGTGTTGCCGGGAATACGGCCCTCATATACCCACGCGCTGACGCTGCGAGAGGAGATGGAAAGCTCTTCGGCAAGTTGGGACAGTTTAATGTCATTAGCCATCAAAACGGCAAGCAAAACGCGATTGCGCACTTGACAGCGTGTTGGCTTGCGAAAACGTTTGACACGCACACCTTTTCCCAAATATTTGCGATTGATCAGAGACCACGCCTGAATGGAATGTTTATCTTGTTGTTTAGGCATATACCCTCCGATTTTTTTAACCACATACTACTATACCCGGAGGGGGCTTTGCAAGTGACTCTTCTCCTGATTTTCTTTTAATCCCATGGGCTTAACCGGTTTATGGAAAATAAGGTCCATTTGACCTATGAAAATGGTAGTTTAAGGTGACGATATATTAAATTTTGACAATATTTTTGGAAATAGAGGTAATATGTTCTTCCCTTATGATTGTAAGAATGTACAGAGAGAAAAATGGGTCTTTGCAATGTAAAATGCAATTTTCCCGATGAGAAAAAGGAGGTTATACGGCTAGATGGTTTGTAAAAAGGTAATGGTATGGTTTCTGACGGCCTTTTGGCAACAAACACTTTGCTGTGCTTGCCTGGTGTGGCAGGTGCAGAAAAACAAGATGCAAGGAATGGAATGCAACTGGATCAAGCGGATACGAAACAGGAGGAACAGGGGCTTTCAGATGGAACTTTAGTCGCATCGAATCTTAATAGTATTGCTCACCCTACTTTGGCGGATGACGAAGAGATGGTTATTACAGGCTCAACTGCAAACGCGGTTAGCTTCGGTTTTCCGTATGGAAAATACAGTATAGAAAACACTGGGGAGCCGGCTTATGCGCGGGTTCCCTTAAATCAAGGGGAAAGTTACCAGTTTATCAATGTGGGAACCAGATTGGACACGATTGAGAGCGATGGGACAACCAAGGATAAGCTTGACTTCGTTGTTTACCTGGCAAATGGAACAGAGTCTTCACGCGGTAGTGGCACCTCGGGGCAGATTGGTGTGGACAGATACGCGGTAATTACTCAGGTCACTGCCAATCCGGTTACATACGGCGCTCCTTATCGTAACTTTATTGCCCGTCCTGTGGGTGGATATGCGATCAGTCGCGTCGAGTCTGAGGCAGGCAAAAGCTACATTTTCCATAATAACGGCACGCTGATGAATCCGATCTACAATAACTCCAGAAAGGCTGGAAATTTGTTCGATTATGTTATCTATAAGTCGGATGGAACGGTATACTCCTATGGTTTTAACAGCCAGGCAGGTCCTATGATCCCGGCTTCGGGATATGCCATTGTGACTGTGATTGGCCCGAGTCCCATTATCTTTGACTATACGGACGATTTTTCCTGGGAACCGAGTAGTGAACCTGCATTTTTACGCGTAACACTGTCGAAAGGTGAAAGTTACACGTATACGAATATCAGTAATCGTTTAAGGAATCTGCACAGCACCGCCAAAACCGTTAAAGGTAAATTTGATGCGGTCCTGTATAAAGCGGATGGTACAGAGCAATCCAGACGCAATGACACAAGTACAGCCCCTCAGGTCGGTGCTGGAAAGAAAGCACTTATTACGGTAACAAGTGATACGCCGATTACATTTCTATCCGGCGGTGAGCAGGGAACATGGATCTATCGCGGAAGTCAGGAGGCCCCTGTCTTGACGAATGCGAAGGAAACTGGTGGAACGTATCAGTTCATCGTTGCGGATCAAACAGGAAAAGTGATTCGTGAACATAAAGAGGCGAAAGACAATCAGCAGCAAGTGCCAGCTAACGCCAATATTCATCTTGCCGTAACAGCAGCTACTCCTGCTGTTAACTTTGGAGCGCCTTATCGTGTGTTTGCTGTAAAAAATAAAGATGACAGCAAGCTGGACGAGCTAATTGAGCTTATAGAAAAGGAGGCTGACTTTACAGCAGGCCAGCAAGGGAAATATTGGTTTACGCCCAAAGAAGACGGAATTTATCGTTTTGCAGTGAAAGAAAAATCCAACTTTGCTGAACAGCAACCGATTGTAGCCTTGTTTACGGACCCTGATTTTAGTAATCAACTGGTCTCTTCAACAGAGCAAGCGCAAATATATGGTTGGGATTATACGGTCTTAGAGTATGAGATGAAGGAAGGACAAACCGTTTGTGTGAAGCTGACTGAAACCAATAGTAGCGCATTACAAACCGTAATTATGGCAGCACATATGGCGCTCGGTAAGGATACCTCGTATGAATATGGGAAAGGGAACCGACTGAATAAAGTTATTTTGTTCACCGGTGATCAAATTCAACTGGATTATGACTTAAACGGAAACGTCATTAAACGGACGAAAAAAGTATTTCCTTTTACAGATTAAAAAGGTGTCTTTCCTTTGACAGCAAAACAGAGAGCCAGATTTACAGGTAATTATTAAATAGGGGTGAGCGAGTATTTAAACGTTATATTTGTAGTCTACTATGTATGGCAATGTTGCTGGGTCCATGGAGTACATGGGCATATGGAGAAGAAGGGAACGGTGAGGCAGCAGCTTCTCAGTCTTCCTCGTCTTCAACTCCACAGATTATTACCAGAGCTTGGCTTGCACAGCAAACGGGTAAGGATCAGACTTGGATCAATGCACAGTTATCCAAAGGCTATACTTTATATGATATTTATAAAGCATGGCAAAAAGATGGGGCGAATGATACTCCTATTCATTTCTTCCGGTAGTTCTAGTTCCACCAAAAGAATTTATTAATCGCTTGTATTCTTCTTAACTCAGTCGATTTATTCACAACTTTGTAACTTCTCTGGCAAGAGGAGTTGCGAGATTGTTTTCAAATTGTTTTACTATGTTTACTTACTATAGTCTGGTAATCTATTAATATATATGGGGGACGAAAAGACGTTCGGATTCAGTCGGTTGAGATGCGTTTATGTCATTTGAGTGAATGTCTATATTGTCATGTCTATATCGTCATGTCTGTATAACTTCATAGACAAGCTAGAGATAGCTCCCACACATTATAAAATACAGTACAGGATGGTGTAATGAATGAAGCTTTTAAAAGTAAGATGGATGGCTGTATGCTTGATGGCAATCTGTTGTTTGGGTTTGCTAGGTATACATACGAATACAGCGAGCGCGCAAGCAAAGGCTCCTTTGCTGGGGGTCAATGATGTGTTACTTGATTCCAATACGATTCAGCCAGTGATGAAAAATGATAAGCTGTATGTACCTATCGTTATATTAGGGCAAAAGATGGGCATTTCTGCTTCGGCTAGCGGGAACACACTGATATTGACGGGACATAACCGCAGCTTTACGTTGAGTTTGACCGAGGGTGATGTTTTTGAACGTGGAGGACGTACGATGGTGCCAATCCGCACTTTGACGGATGCGTTTGGCTTTACTATTACGCTTCCATCAAGTAATTTGTATCGAATTCAGAACGTAAATACAAGCTTGTCCGATGCACAATTTGTGGAAAAGTTTGCGGCAGAAATTAAGCAGCAGACAGCTGCCAAGCCAAGTAACGCAGGCAATAAAGGGAATGTTTCCTCATCCAGCCGTACGATTTATTTGAGCTTCGATGATGGTCCTACAGCGCATACTTCGCAGCTACTGGATATTCTGGACAAATATAATGCCAAGGCTACTTTCTTCATGCTAGGACCGGAAATTCGTCAACATACTGCGGTGATGAAGAGAATGGTAGAAGAGGGGCACGCTCTAGGTTTACACGGAATGAGTCATCAGGTAAAGAAAATCTATGCATCTCCTGCAGCAGCACTTGCAGAAATGAATCAAGATAACGAAATTTTATTTCAGGCAACTGGGAAACGCACTTCTTTAATTCGTACGCCTTATGGCAGCAAACCGTACTTGAAGAAAGCTTACCGCGACCAACTGACGGGTGCGGGCTATCATATTTGGGATTGGAATATAGATTCTAATGATTGGCGTTATACCAAAAATCCCGAGCATTTTGTAAAAACCGTTCTAAGTGATATTCGAAGATTGAAAAACCAAGGCAGAACACCAGTCGTTTTGATGCATGATAAGCCATCCACAATCAAGGTGCTTCCACAAATCATGGCTGCTTTGCAGAAAGAAGGCTATTCGTTCGAGCCGTTGAATAACAACCTGACTCCGCTTAATTTTTGGAATGATCATCGTTAATTAAACAAGCGTTATGTTGCCCAACAGCAAGTCAAGGCACCTTTAAAACCATGTATTTAGGGTTTTAAGGGTGTTTTTTTGTTATGTCTACCTGGCGAGTCCATGATGTTCATAGCTTGTTTCATATGAATCTATGATTTCATATCCTGCTCAGGTCATATGACTTTACGGGTTGCTGCGTCACTGCATATATTACAGTAACCGCCCCGAGAAGGAGGAGCAGGTATGAATATTAATCCAAGTATGTTTAGTGTGTTTTGTGCTACCACCGGAGCCATTATTACGTTTGCTTTTGGGGGCTGGAATCAGCTGATGGTGCTATTCACAGTTGCCATGGCTGTGGATTATGTGACAGGAGTTGCCGCAGCGATTAAGACCGGACAAGGTCTGAGCAGCAAAGCTGGTTTTTGGGGGTTGACGAGAAAGGCTTTAATGCTCATGGTGATTTCTTTGGCACATCATGTGGATCTCATGATGGGTACTGAAATCATGAAAGGCGCGGCGACGTATTTTTATTTATCCAACGAACTAATCTCTATTACGGAAAACTGTTCACGAATGGGTCTGCCGCTCCCACCGAAGCTCAAGAATTTTTTTGCCCTGCTGAAGGACAAGGAGTCTGACGGAAAAGATAGCGGAAAAGATCGCTAGAATTACAAAGCTTCTTTCCGTATGTGGGGCGTTATGATAAAATTTTCAAGAGAACATTTTTAAGACAAGGAGCCTATATGTATGATTAAACATATTGTTTTGTTCAAATTGAAAGACCGCTCCCCTGAAAGCATTGAGCATACGGCATCCATTTTGCGTAGCATGAATGGCAAAATCAAAGAATTGCTGTCGCTCGAAATAGGTACGGATGTGATTCGTTCTGAACGATCTTATGATATTTCCCTTACAGCTGTTGTCGAAACACTGGAGGACCTGCAAACGTATCAGGTACACCCTGTACATCAGGAAATCATTGCACACATGAATGAAGTGAAGGATGTTTCAATCGCAGTTGATTATGAAATCTAGAGCGATGAATGGAGGTGCAGTAACTTGTATTATGTCAACCGGGAACAAATTGAGCTTCGCCTAGAAGCCGTTCCCGACATTGCCGCAGGGCTCCGCCAAATATCTGCCACTTGGAATGGTGATTTGTTGCAAGGGTTGGTGCAGGAGCGCTGCCTTCATTTGGCGATTGAGACGGTAACGGACGTAGGAAGCTATATCATTGACGGTTTTATTATGCGCGACGCAAGTAGTTATGAGGATATTATCGGTATCATTCATGAAGAAGGCGTACTGGATGATATCGTATTTCATTCGCTGTTGGAGCTGGTATCCTTACGTAAACCCTTAGTTCAGGAGTACTTCCATTGGGACCGGACAAGCCTTCACCCGCTTACACCTAAGCTGCCTGAGTTGCTGGAGCATTTCGTATTCAGCGTGCACGACTATTTAAATAAGGAATTGGGTCCGCAGCCCGAGGGAGTGTAACGGCAAAAGTGACGGATAAGTATATCGTACCCGAAATGCCCACCAGGCGCATGATCTTGACACTATTGAAAACCCAGGGACCCGTGGGCGTCGGAAGCTTGGCAGCTCAATTAGGCATTACAGAAATGGGGGTGCGCAGGCATCTCAAATTGATGGAGCAGGATGGGTTGATCGTTGCTACGATTGTGAGACAGGCGATGGGACGTCCAACGTTTTTATACAGCTTGAGCGAGCAGGGAAGTGAGCAGTTTCCTCGCAATTATGATCATCTGCTGCTGGAACTGCTAGAGGAGCTGGATGAAGAGCAGGGAATGGAAGCCGTCCACTCTCTGTTTGATGGTAGAAAACGCAAAATGATGAAGCGTTACTCCCCACACATTAAAAGTGAGACTACCCTGGCTTCACGTGTGGAAAAGCTTTCAGGCATTCAGAACGCTTCCGGCTATATGGCAGAGTGGCGCGAGGAGAAGGATGGCAGTTACTCTCTTGTGGAATACAATTGTCCCATCTCTCAAATTGCAGGCCGCTACCGCAAGGCTTGCGAATGTGAACAGCAAATGTTCGAGGAACTGCTTGATGCTGAGGTGGTCCGTGAGGATTGTTTGGCGGATGGAGGCCGTTGCTGCCTGTACCGTATCCGTGCCCGAAAAAAGTAAAAGTTTTTCTGGCTTGTTCCCTGTATCATGACAAGCTCTCCGTGCTTATAATGCACTAACAGATGGGCATTCGCCCGGGCACAAGGGAGAGATGATGATGAAGGAGAACTACAAAAGCTTTATCCGTGGCGCGTTGGCAGGTAGTCTTGCTGGTTCGCTTGCTGCGTTGCTATTAGCCCCCAAGTCAGGTCGCGAGCTGCGTCAGGATATTACAGATCAGGCGCGTCACGTGAGCGACAAGGGACAGGAACTTGCAGGGAAAATTTCAGATACCTCAATTGAGTATACCGACAAGATTAAGGAAGCCGTTTCAGCCGTCATTCATGAAATTGGGCAATGGCGTAAAAAAGATAGCGGAAATATTCAGGAGGTCAGCGTTTCATCTACTCCTGTTCAAGAGGATACAGAAGAAGATGCTCTGTAATGGTCTGTATGTGGTAGGAAAAAATAACTGAATATCGTTAGGTTTATGGCTTCTCCCGTTGGGGGGGAGCCTTTTTATTGCTCACTTCATCGTTTTAGGGTAATCTTTTGGGGTACCTTTTACATGACTGCGACATAAGGTATGTAGCAACGGATAGCTTCTCGAGAGGGAACAACTTAATTTGAACAAAAAGGAAGCGGTGTGTACGTGCAGCAAGCGATTGCAATATTGGATTCCGGTGTAGGAGGTCTGACGGTTGTCAAAGAAGTCATGCGTCAGCTTCCGCGTGAAAAAATCATTTATTTTGGAGACACTGCGCGCACCCCGTATGGCCCCCGACCATCGGAAGAGGTTAAGAAATTTACGGAGCAAATGGTTGATTTTCTGATTCAGTTTGATCCGAAAGTCATTATTATTGCTTGCAACACGGCAACAGCCGCGGCATTGGATTATATAAGCCAAAAGGTGTCCATTCCGGTGATCGGAGTCATCCATCCCGGGGCTCGTGCTGCGATCAGCGCCACCGTCACCGGACATGTCGGGGTGATTGGGACTGTGGGTACCATCCGAAGCGGGGCCTATACGACTGCGCTCAAGCAGTTATCTCCCTATGTTGAAGTAGTGAGCCACGCTTGTCCTGCGCTTGTTCCTTTGGTGGAACAAGGACAATTCCGTTCGAAGCTGACATCGCAGATTGTAGAGGAGTCGCTGAAGCCCATTCAATCGTATCCAATTGATTGCCTGATTCTAGGTTGTACGCATTATCCTTTTCTAAAAGAAACGATTCAGGAAGTGATGGGCCCTGCGGTGAAGCTGATTAGCTCGGCAGACGAAACGGCCCGTGAGACGAGTACCATTTTGTACAACAAGGGCAGGTTGGAGGCAGGGGATGAAACGCCGGTGCATCAGCTTTTCTGCTCCGGCGATCCGGAGCTGTTTCAGCGTATAGCCGCCCAGTGGCTCGGGGAGCAAATTCGGCAAACGCCTGTTGTCTGGCAAGTGACCAATCTGGATTGACGAGACAACCGTCTTTTTTGTCATTGGACAAAAGAAGACGGTTGTTTTGCTTTTCGCTACATCAAGACACGCAGCATCTGCATAACATGCATTAAGGCAGATGGAAGGGGCGTAGAAGATGAGGGAATATATCGTTCAAAAAGGAGATACATTACACCGGGTCGCCTCGGCTTTTAAACTGACGGCGGATACTTTGATTGCAGATAATCCGTGGGCCGCCGCTCAACCCTATCTGATTTGTGGTCAGGTGCTATATATTCGTCCGTCAATGGATCGTAAATACGTAATTCAGCCCGATGAGAACGCAAGACAGATTGCCAAGCAGTTTGGTGTGGAGCTTAATGAGCTGCGGCTGGCCAATCCCGGACTTGCGGAGTTTGAGTTTGTGGAGGGACAAACAATTGTTATCCCTGATGGCCATCAGGATCAGATTGTACGGTTGCGTGGAGAGTATGGATATGAGGATTTGCAGGAAGACCTTGCGGCCTTGGTCCGCAGGTATCCGTTTATTGAAGTTGGCAGCATCGGCACGAGTGTCATGGGGAAGGATATCCCCTATGTACGTATTGGGAGAGGAACGCGGAAAATTCATGCCAACGCCTCTGTACATGCTAATGAATGGCTGACGACGCCCTGTTTGCTGCGTTTTATAGAGCAATATGCACGAGGAATTAGTGCTGCTGGGGAACAGGAAGAAAGGGAGCTTCGGAGTGAACGAGCGAAGCGAGCGGGGACTTCATCATGGGTGTATGGTGGCTCCCCGCAGGACTTGCTGGAGCACACCTCGTTATGGGTGGTGCCGATGGTCAACCCGGACGGGGTTGAGCTGGTGCAGCAGGGTGTGCTTCCGACTCACCCGATGTATCAAGACCTCCGAAAATGGAATGAAGGCCGCGCTGATTATCGGGGGTGGAAGGCGAATATTCGTGGTGTCGACCTCAACGATCAATTTCCGGCGTATTGGGAAGAGGAGGTACGCAGACGTGGCAAAACAGGACCGTCTCGAAGAGACTATGCTGGGCCTGCACCTTTGTCTGAGCCAGAGTCCAGGGCGCTTGTCGATCTGACCGAACGCGAACAGTTTGATATGGTGTTATCCATCCACAGTCAGGGACAGGAAATCTATTGGAATTATCGGGATCTGGAGCCCAAG
>NZ_ASSB01000196.1:0-49945 GCF_000520755.1 Paenibacillus sp. 1-18 | reverse complement strand
CGGGGGATGGATTAACAAGCCAGCCCGTTTCGCCGTGTCGTACAACCTCCGGAATGCCGCCGATACGGGAAGCAACCACGGGCACTTCTGCCGCCATAGCCTCCAGATTGACCAGCCCGAAGGCTTCATCCTCCACTGATGGAACGACAGTCACGTCGGCTAGCTGATATAGCGAGGCCAACGCCGGATGGGGAACATAGTCTAGAAATTGGACGTGCTTTCCCAATCTTAGTTTACGCATCTGCCGATGCAACGAAGCCGTGTACGGTGTGGGGCGGTCGTGACCGTAAAAGGCACTGCCTGCAATGAGCAGCAGCACATCCGGACACGCGCGAGCCACCCGGCGCAGAGCCTTGAGCAGCCGGTGCACGCCTTTCCCCGGCATTAATCTGCCTGCGTATAGCACGATTCGTCGACCTGACCAGCCGAAATCGTCCAATCGCGCCGCTCTGACTGCTTCTCCCACTGGAGTCCGGCGTGGCAGAAAATCATCGGGATGTATCCCCAGCTTGTTTACGACGATGCGTTCCCTAACGATGGCAGGACTGTTGGCGGCGACGCTTGCCCCCAAATAAGCGCTATTCACGATAATCCGATCCAGCGGCAGCAGCAGTCTGCCAATGTCCTCCCGTCTAAGATGGGGCTGACGGATAAAAGTGGTCGAATGCAAAGTCAGCACTACTCGGCTATTAGGCAAAGCCTCGCGAATGGCATACGCAGCAGTCGGGCGGTTGTGTACATCTACTACTGCAGGTGACCACCTCTTCAAGTCAGCAATCACCTCGGGAATATAACTTGCCCCTTGCGTATAACGCATGCACGGGACTCCGTCCACGTCTCCATGATCCGGTGCCTCTACTCCCTTTATCCCATAGATCAGTGCCTGAAGCTCATGGCTGGCTAATGGTACCATACAGGCAATGACCCGCTCCACAGAACTGCTGCGGGGCGAAGGTATAACAAAAGAGCCCGGTGTAACGACCGCTACCTTGGGCCTCTGCATCCATCCTTCACCTACTTTCGTCTCTTATTCCAACACCCTTCAACACTCATCTAGTATCATATCGCCTCCTTCGCTCAAAGGTGCCTGGCTTCTCACTTTGGGCGCACCGCAAGGCGAGCGTCCATGCCTGGCCGATCTTTCATACATATGATGGACTAGAATCACAGTATGGTCAGTTGGAGTGACTACAAGGAGGCGGACATACTCATGTTGCATGTCGGTGTCATGCTCAACCCGGCAACCTACCGGGGCATTCCCGCCATGAAGACACGATATGAATCTATCGCCAATTACGAAGACGCCGGGTTAAGCTATGGGCTCATCCCCTGCTTTCTTCATCTGGAAGAGATTCATATAGCGACTGGAACATGCCGGGCTTTTGTTAAACACGGCAACGAGTATCGGCAGATGACTCTTCCGTTGCCACCGGTCATTCACAATCGGACTCTTTATCGGCATAATGAAAATGCCAGAGATATCAACAGGCTGGTAAAAAAGGGAATCTATATTTTTAACGAACAAAACCGTTTCCGCAAGGACCATATACATGCGATTTTGCAGGAAGACCCGTTGTTGCGCATCCACCTTCCCAAAACATTGCAAGGTAACCTGTCCTCAATCCATACTCTGATGGAGCAAATCGGAGATGTTGTAATCAAACCCAGCAGTGGAAGTGTTGGCAGAGGAATTATGCGTCTACGTCGTTCCCATGGACACTGGACCCTGCAATGTGCTCATCCCGCTATGCCTGAGCGCTGGTCCACGCTGCGCTTACATGTCGGAGAACTGCCTTTATTTCTGCATAAGCGGCTACTGCATGTGCCTCACATCGTACAGGAAACCATACCGCTTGCTCTGTGCGACGATCGCCCTTTTGATATCCGTGTGACCGTTCAGCGTGGATATGGTGGCGTATGGGGAGTGACAGGCATGTTTGCCAAAATTGCTCCTTCCCACACCTTTGTCTCCAATGTGGCACAGGGTGGTACAGCCCGTTCCTTACTGGAGGTGTTGTCACAAGCACAGGCGGTTCAAACTTCGAATACAGCCCGCCTGATGAATGAGCTGGAGAGACTCTCGTTACAAATCGTTCATCGTCTGGCACAGAACCTTCCCCGTCTCGCCGACGTTGGTTTGGATTTGGGAATTACCCAGGAGGGCAAGGTTTTTTTTATCGAGTGCAATGGTCGCGACCAGCGCTACGGCTTCAGCCAGGCAGGTATGAACAATGTCTGGAAAGAAACGTACACTCAGCCAATGGCATACGCCCGCTGGCTTCTTGAGCGGATGCCTTCAGCAGACACTGAACGTTCACCGGGCCGTCTACTGTATTGATTTACGTCACATTCTGTGTCAATATAGTTCAGAGCGGCCGGACAGGTTCCGGCCAAGACGGCTCGGAAATGAACAAGGGGGATCTGTAATGGCAAAACAGTGGCTGCGGCTTATGACGGAGCTATCATCGCGCAAGTGGGTGTGCCGGATTGTGGGCTCCTTCGCGCAAAGCGGTGCAAGCCGACTTTTTATCCCCACCTTTATACGTACGTACCAGATCCAGACGCATGAGGCGGAACAGGATTGGAAAGAATATCGCTCCCTGAATGCCTATTTTACACGCAAATTAAAAGCGGGCATGCGCCCGATTGATACGAACGCCCAGGTGATGACCAGTCCGGTGGATGCACGGATTACTTTCACTGGATCAATTACGTCCGGCACTCTCTTGAATGTCAAAGGACAGGATTATACGCTGGATGAGCTGCTTAACCGCTCGCCGCGTCTTGAGAAGTACACACACGGCTATGCTTTTGTGCTTTATCTCAGCCCGACGGATTATCATCGCATTCATGCGCCAGTATCCGGTACACTGGTGGAGAAGGAGCATCTGCGCGGCAAGGTATATCCCGTAAATGACTTCGGCTTGCAGCATATGAGGGGAGTCCTTAGCCGTAATGAGCGACAAATTACGTACATTGCTCATGAATACGGTGAGGTGGCTATCGTCAAAGTGGGTGCAATGAACGTGAGCAGCATCAAGTATACGGATGATCAAGCCGTTTCATGGAAAAAAGGTGACGATCTCGCGTATTTCGAATTTGGATCAACTGTCGTTCTACTGACTGAAAACGGTACGTTTGAGCCAGATCCCGCGTTGAAGCTGGGCGAAGTGGTAAGAATGGGGCAGCGTCTCGGCTGCTTCCGCCATGATGCCAAAGCGTAACCGGGTTTACCGCCAGTGCGTGACTGCTACACATACAAAAAGGACCCGGCAATAATGCATTATTGCCTAGGTCCTTTTTGTTGTATCTTTATTGTCATACGTTCATACGGTAGCTCTCAAAACCATACTCTCATTTCACTTCTGGCTGATAGCGTCCAATAGGCCTGAATCTGAAACAGCTCGTCCACCATCATAGCTTCACCTGATCTCGGACGGACTTTTCCCTGTATATTGCTTGAATTGACGGCTGAAGAAAAAGATATCTCGGTATCCCAAGGCCTCTGCCACCTCAGTCACATTCATCCCGGCATGCAACAATAGATGCTGTGCGCGTTCAATCCGCATACTGATTATATGAGATTGCGCGGAAACGCCCAGCAGCTCCTTGAATTTAATTGAAAAATAACGCGGCGACAGCCCTGCCCGTGCCGCTAAATCCTCGACACGATGAGGAAGTCCCGGATGCTGACGCACATAGTTGGCCGTTTCCCGAATGACCTCGGTGAGCTGGTTGCTGGCCTGCTGCTCCTGCGGCTCCTTACGGTCGGCACGCAGCAGATGAATCATCAATTGCTTCAAGATCAGCCTGCCTTCCTCTTCAGCTCCGTAAGCACGCTCCAAGCGCAGACGGACGTATCTGGCAAGCATATGCTCCACCTCAAATGTTTCCTCCAGCATGCGGTAGCTTGCAGGGATAAGCTTCGGCTGCTCAGAAAGATCAAAATGAATATAAGTCAGTATAAGCGGCTTTTGCGGGTTATGTGTGGCCCGGGTATCATCCCCGGGCTTGAACAGGAAGCAGCTGCCCTTGCTCACCGGATAGGCTTCCCCGTTTAATACAACCGTCCCTTCTCCGCTCCATACATAAAATAAATCATAGTTTGGCATCGGCTTTTCGCGCACCTGCCATTTCCAACCCGGCTCGCACACAATTTTGGCAAAGGCGGGCAGCAGGATAAACGATGACGCAGACGTATCCAGCAACATCTGCACCTCCTTTTGCTATTCTTTGGATTTCTCTATCCCGTTAAATAATAATATAAGCGCCGCGCCGCCAATACGCAAAAAATTAGTGTGCGCAACTCCGTTAATGTAGGGGCTGTCCAACTCGGCGTACCGCTCTCGGATTCGGCACAAGAAAGGCTCTCTGACAGTTAGCATGAAGCTGAATCAGCTTGCGAGCACCAGCGATCAATAGCTGTACAAAAGGAACTTGCCCAACTGCGCGAGAGCTTGATAAAATATAGCGGTCGTTAAGTGCTTTTTTAGTGTCCTTGGAACATTCAGGCATTGCGCCGTATGGATCCGTCAAGGTGCTCGCCAGCAACAGCTCAGCGGCTTGTCTTTGACGAGCGGGTTCTTCCCGCATACCACTACTCTCTCCGAATCTTAGGAGGGCTGGCACCGTCTGGAGCAGGATTGCAAAGAACAGCAGCGCAGACAACATTTGTACATCAAAAATCAGGTACTGGTACCTCAAGGAGAGTGTGGTATTCATGTTAGACAAAGACACAATTGATCAACGATTAGCTGTTTTATCAACCATTCAAAACAATTTAGGCATGATCATGTTTGACACGCAAGGACAAGTCACTTGGTCCAATGAACTTTTCGCTAGTACAATGGGATATAAGGTTGATGAAATTGTTGGTATTCATCACAGCCAGCTTTGCTTGCAAGAATTTGTATCCAGTCATGCGTATGCTGACTTATGGAGTAATTTGCGTCAAGGAAGAGCCTTTCAAGATAAAATTGTACGAGTTACAAAAGATGGAAGAAAGTTAACACTAGAGGCAACTTATATGCCTATCCTTAAAGAAGATCATGTCCAGGCCGTCATCAAGATAGCAACTGACATCACGAAACGCGAAACCGTTCTCCAGGAAAGTACGGCAGAGCTGATAGCAATGGTGGAGGAAATGACTGCTAACACGGATGAGGTATTGGAAGCTTCGAAGCTGATTGTAGACCATATGGCAAAGTTGAATACGGAATCTGCAGTAGTCAGAGATCAGCTCAAAAGTATCCAATCAGTCACTAGTGTTGTCAAGGATATTGCTTCTCAATCTCATTTGCTAGGTTTGAATGCCGCCATTGAAGCTGCCCGAGCCGGTGAACAGGGACGTGGCTTTGAGGTGGTCGCCAATGAAGTTAGAAAAATGGCGGCCTCCAGCAAACTATCCGCAGAAGACATCTTCATTCAAATAAATGAAATTGTAAAAGCAATGTCGTCGATGATGCAAAAAATTGAAGATATCACGGATCAGATTTCCACCAATTCGGATGCTATGAGTGAATTAAAAAAAGCCTATGATCATATCGCTGCTACTACAGAAAATTTGGCATCCTCAATTTAAGCCGCTTACTTTCAGTTACGTCCCCTTAATGCTTTTGCGTGACGCTTACCGAGTGTAATGCTATAATATGTAATCAAAATGACTTGGAAGGATGAAACGGGAATGAATCCACTGGTAGCCCAGCTAAACCACAACATTCAGTCAGGCAACGAGCATGTATATCAAATGCTTTCCCTTTTAGGTAAAGAAATTTATTTTCCAAAAGAAGGAATTTTGAGCCAATCTGCCGAAGCCGGAAAAATGGCCAAAAAATATAATGCTACGATCGGTATTGCTATTGAAGGCAATGGTCCTATGCATTTGCAGGTTATTCAGGAGAAGCTGTCTGCTTACAGTCCCAAGGATTTATACCCTTATGCTCCCCCTGCGGGCAAACCTGAACTGCGCAGCGTATGGCGCGATAAAATGCTGAAGGAAAATCCTTCGCTGGCTGGAAAAGGCTTCGGCCTTCCCGTAGTTACGAACGCGCTGACCCACGGTTTGAGTATCGTTGCCGACCTGTTCACAGATGAAGGCGATGCCGTCATTTATCCGGACAAAAACTGGGAAAATTATGAGCTGACATTCGGGATTCGCCGTCACGGACGCTTGGTGAATTACCCGTTGTTCACGGAGGACAACCGTTTTAATAGCGAGGGGCTGCGTGATGCGCTGCTCGCGCAAAAAGAGTACGGCAAAGCGATCGTTATATTGAACTTCCCTAACAATCCAACTGGCTATACACCGGGCGCCGAAGAGGGGAAAGCGATTGTTGCAGCCATTCAAGAAGCCGCAGAAGCAGGCATCAATGTTGTAGTAGTGACGGACGATGCTTATTTTGGTCTGTTCTTCGAGGACTCCCTGCATGAATCGCTATTTGGTCAGTTAGCCGGACTTCATCCGAGAATTTTACCAGTCAAAGTCGACGGAGCCACCAAAGAAGAATACGTTTGGGGTTTCCGTGTCGGATTTATTACCTTTGCTTCCGAGAATCAGGATGTACTGAACGCACTAGAGCAAAAAGCACTGGGGATTATCCGGGCAACGATTTCGAGTGGCCCTCACCCGTCCCAAACCTTCGTACTGGATGCCCTCAAATCTCCTGATTTTGAGCAGCAAAAGCAAGAAAAGTTCCAAATTATGAAGGGGCGGGCTAATAAGGTTAAAGCACTGCTTGATAGCGGGAAATACGGAGATGTATGGAGCTACTACCCTTTCAACTCGGGTTATTTCATGTGTCTCAAGCTGAACGGCTTGTCCGCCGAACGGCTGCGTACACATTTGCTGGAGCAATATGGAGTAGGGACGATTGCGCTGGGTGAGCACGACCTCCGGATCGCGTTCTCCTGCATTGAGGAAGAATATCTGGAAGACTTGTATGACATTGTTTACCGTGGCGCACAGGATTTGTTGAACGCCTAACGGTAGCGGGCTAAATGTATAACATAATGAAGCGGTATGCCGAATATTGCGGCATACCGCTTTTTGATCCGCTGAGTGCTTGTCAAGCACTCTCTCGGACAGATTAACCTTCAGCAGCGAGCAAGGTTTCCTGTGCCAGCGGCAGCAAAATAATCACCTTGGTCCCGACTCCCGGCTCACTCTCATAGCGTATACTCCCGTTCATTGCTTCAATGATTCGAAAGGAGACGGCCGTTCCCAGACCCGTTCCTACCTCTTTTGTCGAAAAAAACAGAGTGCCCACTCGCTCCAGATGCTCCTGGCTCATGCCTTTGCCATTATCCCTAATATTCAGACACGCCTTCTCTTCCTGAATTGCCAGCGTTATGTATACCCTGCCTCCATCTTCCGCAGCCTCAATTGCATTTCTCGTCACATGTACTAACGCCTGTAACAGCTGGTTACGATCCGTATGTACGTATATTTCATTTCTCAGCTCTGTGTACAGTCTTACCCCTTGCTTGGTTGCCATCGGCTTTAGAAGCAGAACAATCTGTTGCACCATGCCCGACAGATCCATCAACTCTGTTTTGCCAATCTGCGGTCTGGATAAGTTCAGATAGTCGCTAATAATTCTTTCAGCCCGATCTACCTCTGCCAGCGCCAAAGCAATATACCTGCGATTTTTTCCTTCCAGCCCTGACTGAACCATTTGCAGGAACCCTTTAATGACAGTCAACGGATTCCGTACTTCATGGGCCATAGAGGCAGCCAGTTCACCCAATGTGTTGATACGCTCAGCCTGTCGAATCTTTCTCCTCATTTCTTCCCGTTCCAGACTAAACTCCATCCAGAATGAAGAGGCCCCAACACTTAAGAATTGAATCACACCAAACCCGAAAATGATCTTGATCAGTTCTATTTCATCCTTATCCAGCTTGCCATTAGCCCAGGAATGTATCAGAAGAATGATCAGCATAACCATGCTGGCCCATATACTCATCAGCATATTGATGCCTACCCGTAAAAACATACCCTTGATCTGCATAAACCTTTTTCTCACCAAGAAAGGACCCAGATAACACAAAATCATGCTGAGAAGCCCCACTTGAATCGACTCAGGACCTACATATATACGAACTAACACCATCACTGTTATATTCAGCAATCCTGCCTTTGGGCCAAAATATAGCACGGACAGAATCAAAGGAACATAGCGGAGATCCCAGTATAAGCCATACCAAATGTACGCAAAAGTAATGCACAGCACAGAAGACACGCCCAGCACCCCTCCCATAAGCAACGGGGCATGTTTCATATGTCGATGATCCGACAAAGCGCTATATACCAGCAACGGTACAAACACAAGAAATATGTTTACGAGCAGCTTATCTACCAGCATCTCGTCTTTCCCACTTTCCAAGTGATAATGATTACATACTTCTTCTATTCTCGCTAATGAGTATCTTTTCCTTTCTATACTCCCGTATCTGATAAAAAATATAAGGCGATTCGGCAACCTATCCGAACATTGGCCCACGCCATCCGGGAAGCCGCCTCATAAGATACGGGTATCCTTTATTACAATGTCGAGAGGAGAATGGGCATGGGAGCAGAAGAAACAAGAGGCGGTTACGGTGGTTACGGCGCATTCACAAGCACAGGAACCATTTTGGTATTGTTCATTTTATTAGTTATTATCAGTAGAACGATCTTCATTTAAAACGGGTATCTGCACCCACGGCTGACGATAGCGCAAACGCAAGAAAGAGGCTAATCCGCAGACAGCCCCTGCTGCTTGCGAATTAGCCTCTTCTTTGTTTCATTTGGACCAGATCACACCTCTTCCTCATCTTGTCCGTCCAACCGCCATTTTTTCGCCTGTGTACCCCGGATCAGAAATACCACAAGAACTCCACCAACCAGCGTCAGCAGCGTAGATAGTAGATCCTCAGTTCCTTTCACCAGGAATGGGAGCCACAGGACTACAGCAGCGGGCAACATCATTCGGACGACAAAGTCCAGAAAAGACGCACGACGATGATGTGCAGGGATCGGATACAGCTGAAGCCATAACGAATCCTTGTGATACTGCCTTAGCGAAGTGATTTGTACGCCAATGAGAAATACAAAAAATAAATACACCGCAATACCGACCCAGCCTGTATGGGTGATATATATAATTAACAGACCCAAAATACCTAACCGAATAACAATACCTGCGGGTTCTGTACGTAAAAACGTCTTAAACAGCAGATAGCGATACGCTCCCTTTCTGTCCCACGGTATATTGCCCCCCAGCCAGGAAAGCCAGCGGCGCGGAGTTACTCTCTGCGTAAGGGCAGGTACATCAACGAACCAGCCTAAAGTACGTAGCACCCGAGCAGCCTGCATGCTTTCTGTCCGGATCAGCTTTTCCCAAGCTACTAACAGCTTAACCGGAAAACGCAGAACGAGCACGTAGACCACGCTGACCAATACGATAAACGGCAAGCTGTGCAACGGAGGCTGCCACAGCCATGCGGCTACCATTAGCACAGCCAACACCCACCGAAGCAGGCGATAGCCTGCGCTGGCGCCAACCGATACGATGCGAAGCTCCTGCCAGCCGCCATAGCTGAACAGCAGCTTCAACAGCACGAACAGCAGCAGGGTCAGCAGCAACGGCTTAGGTGCGGCATCGCTGCGAATATACAGCGGCCACGCGATAATGGACAGCAGCAGCAGCCCAAATATTTTATACACCACACCCCGAATGCGGCTGGCCTTAAAATAATGCTGCATCGCATATTCCTGTGGACGCAGGAAGACAATATCCGCCGCGTTCAAATACGTGCGAAAGCTCGCATGAGCAATCGGAATAGCTACAATCAGCATGATCCAGCGGATGGGCAAATCCGGTGGAGTATGCATCAGCAGCGACGTGTACCATGCAGCAAAAGCAATCAGCGCAAAGCCGAAGACTACTGCCAGACCGCTCTGAATGACATAGCCCAGATAGGGCAGCACCTGTCCCCAGAACGCAACACGTCTTTCTTTATGCAAACGTTGCAAGTCCATGCTCATTCCCTGCCCTGTACCAGCTCATAAAATGCATCTTCCAGCGGCATGCCCGGCTTACCCGCCTGTGCTGTCACTTCATTCAGCGTACCCTGTGCAATAATGGTACCCTGATGAAGCACAATGAAACGATCACAATAATTTTCAATCGTGGACAAAATATGAGAACTGAGCAAAATGGACGAGCCTGAACGCTTCATTTCCAGCATAAAGTCAAGCAGAGAACGAATACCCAGCGGGTCCAGACCCAAAAATGGTTCATCAATGACATACAACGGCGGTCCTGCTAAAAATGCGCACATAATCATGACTTTCTGGCGCATCCCCTTGGAAAGATGCATGGACATGCTTCCGCTCTTATCTCGCATACGGAACAAATCCAGCATCTGATTACTGCGTGTGCGGAAATCCGCTTCACTGACTCCATAAGCCCTGGCGGTGAACTCCATATGCTCCATCACCGTCATTTCAGGATACAACTCTGGAGATTCGGGTACAAAAGCAATGGCTCCCTGATATTGCTCGGGATTCTCCTCCTGCTTATGTCCCTGCACGCGTATTTCTCCGGCCTGCGGTGTCATCAGACCCAAAATATGCTTCATGGTCGTACTTTTCCCGGCCCCGTTCAGACCAATCAGTCCCACCATTTCGCCTGGCTTTACATCGAGCGAAATCTGATGCAGCACCGGACGCTTGGCACTGTATCCGCCAGTCAATCCGTTAATTTGCAATACAGGCTGTTGTTCCATGGCTCCCCCTCTTCTCCCTTATCCGTTCGGTCCTTATTCGTTCGGCTTCGACCCTTTTTCCTTCAGCCATCTTGGCGCACCCTTGTTTTTACGATCACGCTCGCGCTGCGCTTTTCCTGCTTTGGACAAAGCTGCTCCCTTGCTCTTGCCTGGAGCCGAACCCATTGCGGTAGCCCTGCCGGGACGTCCGTTCTCACTACGAGCAGGCGCCTTGCCGTTTTCCGCCCTGTCAGAAGTCGTTCTGGACTCGGATGGTCTCACAGGCGCACGCTTGGCATCCGCCGGACGCGGCACCACAACACGTCCTCCATATAACGCACGCTCTGTGATGTTAATGTCCAGTTCACGGGAGAATTTGCGCATAATGAACGTTTCACGTTCGGTAACAACGGACACAACCAGTCCTTTGCGCCCCATACGTCCTGTACGTCCTGCACGGTGAACATAGGCTTGACTGTCCGTAGCCGGATCAAAATGAATGACCATCTCCAGTCCCTCAATGTCCAGACCGCGAGCTGCCACATCGGAAGCGATCAGCACCTTGAGCTTGTCCTCCCGGAATCGGGCCAGCACGTTGCTGCGCGTGACTTTATCCGCATCACCATACAGGGATGCTGTAGTCAGTCCCATATGATTGAGCTTGGCTTCAATCTCCCCGATCGCATTTGTTGTATTCACGAATACCAGCGCTTTTCTTGGATTAAAATGACGCACCAGACGACGCAGCATATCCACCTTATCCCGCTCTTCGGTTACAAAGTAATAGTGCTCCAGTCCACTGGCTGTCTTCTGATCGGGATCAATGCCGATTTCCGCGTAATCATTCATCTCACGCTTCGCCAGCGCCTGAATCTCATCATTCAGCGTTGCGGACAAAAATACCAATTGACGGTCACGCTGGGCGGTACCCAATATGTTCTTCACATCACCTGCTCCGCCGAGCTGGAACATCTGGTCCACCTCGTCAATAACAATGGTTGTAATGTTGTGCATTTTCAGTTTTTTCGCAGCAATGAGTTCCCGTACACGTCCTGGTGTGCCAACTACAAGCTGCGGATGATCCTTTAGCTTCTCGATCTGGCGTTTGATAGCTGCTCCGCCAATCAGACCAAGCACACGGATTCCGCGATGCTCTCCATAACGCTGACCCTCGCGAACAATTTGCATCGCCAGTTCCTGACTTGGAGCCAGTATCATCTTTTGTGTAGCCTTTTTCTGTGGGTCAATCGCTTGCAGCAGCGGCAGCAAATAGGCCAGTGTCTTCCCTGTACCCGTCTGCGAACGCGCCAATACATGCCTTCCCTTAATGATTTCGGGTATAGCCTGCGCCTGAACCGGCGAAGGCTGCGTAATTTCATGCTCAGCCAGTTTGGTCAACAGATCTGCCTCAATGCCAAGCGATTCAAAATTCAATGTCATGAAAAGGTCCAACCCCTATACGTAAATTCGTTACTCTCCATTATATGCGAAAATAGCCCCGTTACCAAATCACAAAAATAAAAGATGCCCCTCACCATACCCATGGCTTTTGGGACATCTTTTATTTCTTGTTCATCACACCATGACCCAGCCTGTCGGTCAGTCTGGGAGCAAGCTGATACAGCTTGAGAAAAGGAGATACCCACCGCGGCAGATTAACCTCTTCCCTACGAAGCTCTATTGCCCTCACCATGTGCTGTGCTACCTTATCCGGCTTTAGCATAAACCAGCCTACATTACGAACATATCCGCCTGAAGGATCTGCGAGCTCAAAAAATGGCGTGTCAATCGGCCCGGGGTTTATCGTCGTCACGGTCACTCCGCTCCCGCGCAGCTCTTGCCGCAGTGCATTGCTGAATCCGAGCAATGCATGCTTCGTCGCTGTGTAGGAAGCCGATTTGGCTGTCCCGATTTTCCCGGCCATAGACGCTACATTGACAATCTGCCCGCTGCGCCGCTCTGTCATTTGCGGCAAAAACGCCTTGATGCAGCGAACAGCTCCCATGTAGTTCACGTCCATCATTCGTTCAAACTCCGTCAGGTCTGTTTCATGAAAATACTCAAATTTTCCGTAACCCGCATTATTGAGCAAAATATCGACCCGCCCGTACTGCTCCAATACTCGGGCAGCGACGGCCTCTACCTGCTCCTGACGGGTGACATCCAGTGGGATCAGCTCATGTCTGCCGCTGATTCCAGCAGACACCTGCTCCAACCGCTCCTGCGAGCGCGCTGTCAATATAGGGATCGCACCCTTGTCGCTCAACAGCCGTGCACAGAGAGCACCAATTCCGCTGGATGCCCCTGTAATGACAACCACCTTATCTTGCAATATACTCACGGTCATCCCCCCATATTAAAGAACACCTTCTTCTTTAATATTAAGAGATCATCACCTGAATATCCAGCTCACCGACTCCTTCCACAGTAAGCGGAATAAAAAGGGCACGCTGAGGTACAAAAGTAGTCAAGTTTTCCGATTTCATGACTTGCGGAGGCGTGATGTCTACAACAATTCCCTGACTGGACAAAATCGTACTGGCATTACCGCTAATCATATTGCCCAATTCGGAAATCGCACTTTTTCCCATCTCGTCAATTTCAGTCAAGACAAATCCGCCCATCATCGCTGATACCATACGCAGCGCCACCTGTTCATTCAGGCCGAACACAATATTTCCGCTAAGCTGTCCGGTCATCCCGATCATAATCCAAATATGGTCATCTACCAGCTCGACATTTTTCACACCGAGATTGCCGGGTGAGGGAGAGACTTGGATCAGTTGTTCAATGACCCGTCGCGCCGACTCCAAAAAAGGATTTATCACTTCTGCCTTCACGATCATTGCGCCCCTTTACGATGGGCTTTTAGACATACAACAAAAGTCCCATTTTAATTAGAATTTTTAATTTAATTAAGGTTACAAACGAATCGACCCTCAACAAAATACTCTCTCTATCACTTATCGACAGCTTCCCGGCAATTTTTTATAGCCAAATCACAAAAAATGTGAATAATGTCCTATATCCCACTTCCCATCAGAATTAAACTGGTTATTTTTGATGAATATCAGGACTTTAGTCTTTGTTTCCCAATATACCATATTTCACGATGCTCTGCTTTGATTCATTGCCCTTCCTGCCCGAATAACCTATAATTTAATGAAATCAAGCATATCGACGGTTTTACATATGAACAGGTGAATTGGCCAACAATACTCAGTCTATACGGCTGCGACAGAATTAAGAAAAAAGAGGAGGAACTTCATGAACATCAGTCAACTTGAAACACTTATCATGATTTCCAAAACTATGAGCTTCCGAAAAGCCGGAGAACTTCTCAATTTGACGCAGCCCGCGGTGTCTGCCCAGATCAAAAGCCTTGAGGACGAATTCAAAACCATTCTGATCGACCGCAACCAGCCCGTCACCCTGACCGACCGGGGAACTGTTTTTTTGGAGCACGCCGAGCGGATACTAGAGGTTGTCGAGGAATTACGGCAGAAATTGTACGATCTAAATGAAACGCCGCAGGGCCATATTGCACTGGGTACGACCACATCCATCGCCATTCAAATTTTACCGCGCGTGCTTTCCTACTTTCAGGATCAGTTCCCGCTCATCAAAACCTCCATTCAATCTATGGCCTCCTCTATGATCTATCAGCAGGTAGAGAACGGATTAATTGATGTGGGTATCGGCTATCTGATCGAACGTAATCCGAATTTGAGCACTTCAATTCTGTATTATGATTCCTTTGAGCTTGTCGTGTCTCCTACTCATCCACTGGCCTCCCAACCGCACGCTACCATTGAAGCCCTTCGGGAAATTCCGCTTATTCTGCTCTCACCAGATACGGTAGGAAGGAAATTCGTGGATGATGTATTTAAAAAACACCAGATTGTGCCTCACGTTGTAATCGAGTTGTCGAGCAGTGAGGAAGTCAAACGAATGGTCGAAATTAATTTGGGTGCTGCCATTATCTCCAGATTGTCGGTCACTTCCGAGCTGCGTGCAGGCTCATTAAAAATGATCCATATTCCCGAATTGGAGGTTAGTCACCCGGTAGGAGTGATTTATAAATCCGGCCGATATCTAAACTCAGCCATGCAGCAATTTTTAAGTGATCTGAAGGGGATGCCGGAAACGAATTTTACCAGTTCTGAATAACGTAATTCGCTATGAACACCATAGAAATATAAACCTTGATTACGAAAGGAAGACAGGTTATGAAATTTGATCTGCACACCCATCATTTCCGCTGCGGTCATGCAGACGGCAACATTCGGGATTATATCGAAGCTGGCATTCAGTCAGGCTTGCAAGCGATTGGTATTTCGGACCACTCCCCTTTCCTGGGCAGCGAACAAGACCAGGCTTTTCCGAAAATTTATATGGCAAAATCGCAGCTGGCCGAGTATGTAGAAGAGGTGCAACAGCTTAAAAGGGAATACGAAGGCCGCATTGACGTCTTGCTTGGATTGGAAACCGATTATTTTCCTGATTATGCGGAGCTGTATCGTTCCACGCTGGCCCCTTATCCGTTTGATTACCTCATTGGGTCGGTCCACAGCGTTGAAGGGGACAGTATTTTTAACCGTAGCCGTTGGAAAAAATTAAGTGACGCTCGCAAAATCGAGGTCAAGCAAGCCTACTATTCACTTATTCAGGAGTCTGCACGTAGCGGCATGTTTCAAATTCTCGGTCATATTGACGCGATGAAGGGGAATTTCCCGGCCTTTTCGGACATTCCTGCCGATGAGGCGATTGATGAAACCTTGCGGGTGATTGCGGAGTCCGGCGTGGCCATTGAAATTAACACCTCGGGTAAAACCAAGCTGAGTGGCGGATGGTACCCATCCGCATCTATTTTAGAAAGAGCGCATCATTTTGGCGTAGAGGTCACTTTTGGTTCAGATGCCCATAAGCCTTCGCGTGTAGGCGAGGATTGGGATGAAGTGAAGGCGATGCTGAAGGACATCGGTTTCCGCGAATGGGTTTATTTCAAAGAAAAACGTAAAATTTCGGTGGCACTTTAATGGTGCTTTAAGCTGACCATACGAACGCTGTTGCAACGGCATTGCCGGTCTGCATCCTTTCCTTATAAAAGGCAAGAGTTCCGTTGCAAAGCGAACGCTTGGTAAGATAATGACATCTATGTGTGAGGAGAATTACATATGTATTTAGAAGATCCAATGGACAAGCTCAAAAAGCTAAAGCATGACATCACGCGTTTTATGCTGATCTATAAATTCGCACTCGATGAAATGGAAACCAAGATTGAAATATTAAAACAGGAATTTCAGGCCCTGCACGATTATAGCCCTATTGAGCATACCAAATCACGACTTAAATCTCCTGAGAGCATTATGAATAAAATGCTTCGGAAAAATAGCGAACTTTCCCTCGATGCTGTCAAAAATCATATTAAGGATATCGCCGGACTGCGTATTACCTGTTCTTTTATTTCTGACATTTATGATGTCAGCAACATGCTTCAGAGACAAAATGACTTGAAGGTACTGGAAATCAAGGATTACATCAAGAATCCCAAACCAAACGGCTATCAGAGTCTGCATTTGCTGGTCCAAGTCCCTGTATTTATGTCGGACTGTCAAGAGCTAGTCTGTGTAGAGGTGCAAATCCGGACGATTGCGATGGATTTCTGGGCAAGTCTGGAGCATAAAATCTTTTATAAATATAACCAGTCTGTTCCGGAAAGTCTGACACGTGAATTAAAGAATGCGGCAGATTCTGCGAATGCGCTTGATCTTCAAATGGAACGGCTGCATCGTGAAATCAAGGAGATTAAAGACGCGAGAGGTGAAGAAGACTCCATAGAAGAGCTTCGGAGGATTATGATTAATAATCAGCAAATTACGGTGCCAGCCAATTTCTTGAAACTTCTCGGGGAATAAGGTCATGCGGTGATTCAGCGCGGGAGAATTAATTTGAACTTATGCTTCTTATGATCGCTGTTGCAACGGGATTCTCTGGATTGTATAAGCCCTTTAAGGGTAGAATCCCATTGCAAAGGCGAACGCCTTTAACTGATAACGTTCTCCACTAAACTCAAACTTAATCCTTCTTCATCATTGCTGGATGTCACTTGGTTTGCATACTTTTTAACTTCGTCAGGCGCATTTCCCATTGCGATGCCCAGCCCTGCAAATTTCAGCATATCAATATCATTGAAATTATCGCCGATTGCCATAATTTCTTCCTTCTTTAGATTATAATGGCTGATGATCTGCTGAATTGCTTTAGATTTGGATGCATCTCCAGACATAATTTCCAGATACGTGTCTTTTGATTTGTAGATGGTTAGAGCAGTGTTGTCTTTCTTTAATACTTCCTCAAGCTGTTCGATTTGTTCAGCCGGGCCCATACAGAGAATTTTATGCACTTGAGGGTTTTCGTTTATGAAGGTTTTAAGGTTGGCCTGAGTAGGCTGAGCCCCTGTGATATCTTGCTCTTGAACAACCCATTCGTCTTGCGGATTTTCAACAACCCATTGATCATGGCTGTAGATGTTAATTTGAATGTTGGAGAATTTGCTTTTTACAACCTCATAAATACCAATAACATTCTCTTGGGGCAAGCTTTTGCTGAGAATAGTTGTATTACTTCTACAGTCTATTACCAGGGAACCACTGTAGCAAATAATGGGTGAATTGATTTCCAATTCTTTTTGGAGTGGCAAGATTCCACTTGGCATTCTGGCAGAAACAAGGACAAATGGAATACCCAGGTTTGTTGCTTTTTGGACTGCAAGCTTGGTCTTCTCGGTTATAACATGATTTGAATTAATTAAAGTCCCGTCTATGTCACTGAAAACTGCTTTTATCTTTGTCATATTAGCCCCCCTCGAAATAATCTTTGACTGTCTTCCCTTCATTTAATAAGCCTGATCTCAATGTTATTCTCCTCAAAAATCTTTCTAAAGCTATCTGGTGGCTTTTCATTTGTAATGATCATGTCAATATCACTAAAATCAATCCCCTTATAGGAACTGATTTGATTAAATTTCCGTGAATCCGCCAACAGAATAACCTCTTTCGATCGTTTTGCTACTACATCTTTGATGACCGCGTCTTCAAGATTTGAAAAATAGATGCCATCCTTTAAAATACCAGCTGCACCCAGAAAAACTTTATCAAAGTAAATATCATTTAACTGAGATGCCACATGAACATCGAAAAAAAAGCGATTTTCATGATTAAACTTTCCACCTAACAGGCATATATCGACCTTATTGTTGTTAGATAGAGCTTCTGCATTATCAAGGGAATGCGTATACACTGTAGAGATTGTATTGAGATGATCACAAAGAAATTTTACTGTCGTTGAGACGTCCAGAAAGCAAAGGTCGCCTTTGTTGATATAAGAGGCAGCTATTTTTCCAATTTCATATTTATCTTCAGAAGAAGCATCAACTCTTTCCTTATATGCTTTTATTTTGTCCTTCAACTGGGGTAGAGCAATACCTCCATGAGTTCGTATCGCGGTACCTTCATCCACTAATTTAATGAAATCCCGCCGCGCAGTGTCTCTGGAAATACCGAGCATATCGCATATTTCCTGATTCGAAATCATTTTTTCTTCCTGAAGCCTTTCAAGAATTTTCACTAACCGTTCTTCTTGATAAATAAGTATCACCTCCATACATCAATTATAAGCATTATTGCACGATTTGTTAAGCGATATTAAGCATTTTTTTGTAGATAACATAATATTTATTGCCTCATATCCTTTGCAGCCAAGATTTCGTCTTCTCTTTATAATAAAAACAAGCCCATAAGGAGTGATTCAGGAACGGGAAAAATACTGGTACTGACTCCATTCGGTATTGAGCAATCGTGGTACACATGGATACGACCAAAGCACAGTCAGAGGGGTATTCGTTTATATCCCTACATGAATGGCTTCCAGAATTGGTAACCAGCTTGAACCGTTCCTATGAATCATAGGAAGCGCCTCTGATGGCAGGTAGGGCAATAAAAACACAAAAAAAGAGGACCCGAAGCTTCGGGTCTCAGCAACATATATTATTCAAAAGGGGGTCATGTCTGTATTGTACCCGTCCTGTGTTAGAGTTGTTTTGCAGTTATATTTCATCTTTGTAACAAAATATTCCTCTTCCATTTCTACGCATAATCCCCTTGGGTAATCGAGAACACCAATACACTCGGTACCTCTCCTGAAGGATCATAGGAACGAATGCTGCGGAGCAAACGCAGCTTATTTTTGACCAGCACACGCACGGAAGCCTGGTTATCCTCTTGGCAACGACCTTCAATTCGCCTGAGCTTCAAAGATTCGAAACCAAATTTCAGCATCACTTCCACGATCTCTGTAGCCAGTCCCTGTCCCCAAAATGGACGATCTAAAATATAGCCTAGCTTCGCCTCACCCGTACCCTCATTCCACTGCTGAAACGAAGCGATACCGAGCAGCTGTGAAGAGGGAAATCCCTTGGCTATCTCGGTATCATCTGATGCATCCACTCCGTTATCTGCGCGTGTATCTCCTCTATGCCATTCCACCGCAAAGTGCAGGGAATCCAGAGAATCCCCAGCTACTTTGATCTGGGCAACCAGACGCCGCATTCGTACGTAGACGGGCTTGCGAATCCGATTTACGTATCGGATTACTAAAGGATCGGACAGCATTCGCTCCAATGCAGGATAATCCTCCGCTCTTAGCTGGCGTAATCGGACACGGTGGGTGTAAAGCTCCGGCAGCCCCAAACGAAGCATTTCTTTAGTCAGCACAATGATCCCTCCTGCGGAGATAGATTGGCTTGTTGGAATGAGCGTTTTTCACACTTAATCCAGATCCTGAATTCCCCGGTAAATGCCTGTGCGCAACTCACGAATATAATACGACAGAGAAGGGACATCTGCTTCCTCCGCTTGTTTTACCGCCAGTTCTATATCGTAAGGTACGCGTACAAACTGAATGGAAAAAGGAGTAGCTTGCTCTTCTCCCAGATTTCCTTCCAGAATACAGTACGAAGCCTGAGTGACATCCAGCGGATTCCCGACGCTTCCGACATTAAATAGCGTCTTCCCCTGAAAATGCTGGATAAAGGCATTGTGTACATCTCCATAACCCACCACATCCGGAGCAAAAGCGTCCTTTTCATTCTCCTCAGCCAACGGATCAAACATAGCTAATCTTTTTTCCGGCTCATCCCAAGGCTGTACGCGGTGATACACACTTTGGGGCGAAGCATGCACCAGACGGATACGATGACCGCTCATCCCGAAATCATAGTGAAACGGTAACTGTGCCAGATACTGTACCCGCTCTTTACCCAAGCGCTCGGCTTGCCAGCTAAAATTGAGATCATCGGTAATGCTGACCAGCTCATCCCAATTCCCCCGCACGACAATTTCACAATGCTGACGGACTGCATCCAGAACCTCGCACGGGCTAGGCCCTTTGCCGATCAGATCCCCCAAACAAAATACACGGCTAATACCTCGGGAAGCAATATCCTCCAGTACCGCCTCACAGGCAGGCCAATTGCCATGAATATCTGAAATGACAGCAATACGCTCCATCTGAATCTCACTCCTTTGTCCGAAACAGCTACATCTTCTACACTACATTCAAACCTTCTTTATGTAGTTCCAGTCTATTGACCAGATTTTAGCGTAATGACACTCAGCTCCGGTCTGCACAGCACACGAATCGGCAGATGTGTCATACCAATCCCCCTGCTGACATAAAGAGGCATCCTGCTTGCTCCTACATGAAATAATCCCTGGATGTACTTGCGTCCACCCGGAGGCGGCATTGGTGCTCCGATGACAGGCAAACGCACCTGTCCTCCATGCGTATGCCCCGACAGTTGAAGATCAAAGGACATTCGGGCCGCCACGTCCGCATAATCCGGCTCATGCATCAGCAACAGCTTGCACATCTCATCAGGAAGTCCATGAACGGCACGCCGCGGATTAGGTTTTCCCATAATGCTATCCTCTAAACCCACCATTGCCACACGCTGTCCAGCGCGTTCCACAATCACATGATCGTTTCGCAGCAACGTAAATCCAGTCTTCGGGTATAATTCCTGTACTCCGGCTGGTAAGCCTCTATAATCATGATTGCCCAAAATAGCGAATTTGCCAAGAGTGGCGTGCATGGAAGCCATAATCGGAACAGCAGCCTTCATGGATATCGCATAATCATCCACAATATCGCCTGTAAAACAGAGCAAATCCGGCTCCAGTCCGGCAATCCGGTCAGCAAGCTCGCGCAGGTCCTGCTCATCCATATGAAAGCCCAAGTGCACATCACTGAAATGTACAACTCTGATACCGTCAAAAGCAGCCGGTAGACGGGGCAGAGACAAGGTGAAGCGTGTAATTTCCAAATGATTAGGCTCCCATAAGGAAGCGTATCCTCCAGCCAAAAGTGCGGTTCCCGCTGTGGCTAAAGCCGCTTTTTTCAAAAAACGGCGGCGCGAAGGATTGGCTGGCTCATTAGAAGTGGAGCGCCGCGAAGAACCGGGAGGGATTGCGGCCTCTTTGCAAGGATCATCCTGACTCTCGCGGCGGGTTTGCGGCGTCTTCTCCATATGCGTGCCCCCTTGCTATCTATTCCTCTAGCTTATTATTCAGAACTTTTCACTCCCTCGGAAGCTTTAACGATTGGTGGACAACCACTGTTCCCCATAATCTACCAAATCGCGTTGCCTTGCAAAAAAGCATGAAGCCTCTCCGATGTTGACCCGTGTAAAGCACTTAGGACAATCCCGTTCAAAATCATATCCCAGCTGCTCGAAATCATCGGAGGTAATATTATAATCCTCATAAGTGACCCACACTTTGGCTCCATCCACTATTATGGGGGCTTGATGGGTGATTTTTTCACGTCCGTTGTACGTTGCTCGATATTCCGCCAAATGCAAAGACGTATTGCTGTCATGTCCGCAGCCCAGGAGCAGCACGTAGGCATCTGCCTCGTACAGCTTCGCCAGCGGCGAATGCTCACCCAGTCCATAGTCGAGCTGGTGATCTGCCAGTAATTCCGAAGCTGCAGGTCCACGCGCCGCCAAGGAAACATGCGGATGCCCGCTACGCTCTGTTCCCGGTAGACCGCGGAACGTTTCTACAATGACCCCCATGCCCCCGGTCAGCGTCCAAGTCGGATCATAAGCGGGCATTTCCTCGCGTACAAGTTCCCACCATGACTCATCCAAAGGCGGGTTCATCCAGGTCGACGGATCAGTCAAGTCATGAGACTGTGTCGGCATGACCAGCGTTCCTTCCGGGCCAATCGCTTCCGTCAATGCCGCAAGAATGGCGGAGGCCCCGCCTGGAACAAAGCGTCCGAAGCTGCGCATCGACGAATGAACAAGCAGCGTCATACCGCTGCGAACCCCCAGCTCCTTTAATCCTTTCATTACATCCGACCTGGTAACGGGTCGATTCGTTATCATTTGCACAGTCACCTGTCCAGCCTCCATTTCTCCAAAAACGATACACAATACCATAATTATACCATAAGTGCTATACTACTCTCCTCCCTCATGCTCCCTCCATCTCTTATGAACACAAAAACAGGCTTTCTCCGATGGGAAAAAGCCTGTTTTGATTTGAATGACATATTACTGGTCGGGCTATACAGTCAGCCAACGCTTGAACATATGTTTTGTCGTTTGCTTGTTCATTTCAGCAATGGAGGTTGTCAATGGAATGCCTTTCGGGCAAGAACGTACGCAGTTTTGTGAATTACCACAGCCCTCCAGCCCATCGTCTGTCATCAATGCATCCAGCCGCTCCTCCTGATTCATTTCCCCTGTCGGGTGGCTGTTAAACAGGCGAACCTGAGATATCGCCGCAGGTCCAATGAACGTTGTCTTCTCGTTGACATTCGGGCAAGCCTCCAGGCAAACTCCGCAGGTCATGCACTTGGACAGCTCATACGCCCATTGACGCTTTTTCTCCGGCATTCTAGGGCCAGGGCCCAGATCGTAGGTGCCGTCAATCGGAATCCATGCTTTGACCTTCTTGAGTGCGTTAAACATCCGGCTGCGGTCGATGACCAAATCCCGCACAACCGGGAATGTGCTCATCGGCGCAATCGTAATCGGCTGCTCCAGCTTATCTACAAGCGCGGCACAGGCCTGACGCGGCTTGCCGTTAATTACCATAGAGCAGGCTCCGCATACTTCCTCCAGACAGTTCGACTCCCAACATACCGGGGCGGTCTCTTTGCCATGGCTGTCTACCGGGTTGCGCTGAATTTCCATCAGTGCGCTAATCACATTCATGCCCGGGCGATAAGGTAATTCGAATTCTTCCGTATAGGAATTGGAGTTAGGATCATTCTGACGGGTCACAACGAACTTCACTGTTTTATTCGATTTCACTGCTTGCTCCGACATCTAAAATACACTCCCTTCTATTTATTTGTTCTTGGAATAATCCCGAATACGCGGCTTGATCAGTGAGACGTCAACCGGTTCATACGAAATTTGTGGTCCTTCCGGTGTCCATTCCGCAATGGTCGTTTTCAGGAACTCCTCATCGTTACGATCTGGGAAGTCCGGCTTGTAGTGAGCACCACGGCTTTCGTTGCGCAGCAGCGCCCCCTTGGTCATCGCTTCAGCCAGCTCCATCATATTCCACAGCTGGCGTGTAAACGCCGCACCCGCATTGTTCCAGCGTGAAGCATCATTGATGTTAATGTTGGCATAACGCTCCTTCAGCTCTTTGATCTTTTGGATTGTAGCTTCCAGCTTGTCGTTATAACGAACCACCGTCATATTGTTCGTCATCCACTCACCCAGCTCTTTATGAAGCACATAGGCATTTTCTTTCCCGTTCATATGCAAAATACGCTCGTACTTCTCCGACTGCTGTTTTACCGCCGCATCGAACACGGAGGAAGCTACATCCTGTGCGGACTTTTTGATGCTCTTAATGTATTCCACAGCCTTCGGTCCAGCCACCATCCCGCCGTAAATAGCTGACAACAACGAATTTGCGCCCAAACGGTTCGCTCCGTGATATTGGAATTCACATTCTCCAGCGGCAAACAGCCCCGGTATATTCGTCATCTGATTGTAATCGACCCACATGCCGCCCATTGAATAATGCACAGCCGGGAAAATTTTCATCGGGATTTTACGCGGATCGTCACCGACGAATTTTTCATAAATTTCAATAATACCGCCCAGCTTCACGTCCAGCTCTTTCGGGTCCTTGTGGGACAAATCGAGATATACCATATTCTCGCCATTAATGCCGAGCCCTTCATCGACGCATACGCTGAATATTTCACGTGTCGCAATATCGCGTGGAACCAGATTTCCATAAGCCGGATACTTTTCCTCGAGGAAATACCACGGCTTGCCGTCTTTGTACGTCCAAATACGGCCACCCTCTCCCCGTGCCGACTCAGACATCAGACGCAGCTTGTCATCACCCGGTATAGCCGTCGGATGAATCTGGATAAATTCACCATTCGCATAGCGTACACCCTGCTGATACACCGCACCGGCAGCCGTGCCGGTATTAATCACGGAATTCGTGGTTTTGCCGAAAATAATGCCGGGACCACCCGATGCCAAAATAACGGCATCCGCCGCAAAAGTTTTCACTTCCATCGTGCGTAAATCCTGCGCACAAATACCTCGACAGATCCCTTCATCATCCAGTACCGCCTGTAAAAACTCCCAGTTTTCATATTTGGTCACCAAGCCCTCGGATTCCCAGCGCCGAACTTGCTCATCCAAAGCATACAGAAGCTGCTGGCCGGTCGTTGCTCCAGCAAAGGCTGTCCGATGATGCTGAGTACCGCCAAAGCGACGAAAATCCAGCAATCCTTCCGGTGTCCGGTTAAACATGACACCCATACGGTCCATGAGATGGATAATCCCTGGAGCCGCTTCACACATTGCTTTTACCGGGGGCTGGTTGGCCAGAAAATCCCCGCCATAGACCGAATCATCAAAATGAATCCAGGGTGAGTCTCCCTCGCCCTTGGTATTCACTGCCCCGTTGATGCCGCCTTGAGCACAAACGGAGTGGGATCTTTTTACCGGAACCAAAGAAAATAAATGAACGTGAACCCCTGCCTCTGCCGCCTTGATCGTAGCCATCAGACCCGCCAGACCGCCGCCCACGACAATAATGTTGGATGCTGCCATTTCTGCTCACTCCTTTTTTTCAGGATTTTAGCCAAATCCTCTCTTACGATTGGAAATAGCATCTGCAAACGATGTAATGCAAATGATATATCATGTGAATTCGTTTTTTACAGTAGCTGTTGAATAGCGCTGCATTGCACCAAAGCGGTGGCCGTTTCCTGGAATTCCGCGCTGCGGAATGCCAACAGGGAAGCGATGAAACCGATAGACACCACCACGAACAGGGTCATGCAAATATAGGAGGATACCTTTTGCGCACGCGGTCCCACTGTGATCCCCCAACTGACCATAAATGCCCACAGTCCGTTAGCAAAGTGAAAGGATGCCGACACAACGCTGATTAAATACAAAATAAAATAAACCGGGTTCGTTACAATGCCATACATTACACCGCCCAGTTCCTCATGTGTTACATTGCCCAGTGCCACCTGGATGCGCGTGTCAAACACGTGCCAGATAATGAACACGAACGTAATAACGCCGGAAATACGCTGGAACAGAAAGCGCCAGTTGCGCGAATAGCCAAAATTTTTGACATTCGGATCAGCCTGGTAAGCGATATACAAGCCATAAATTCCGTGGAATAGCAATGGCAAGTAAATGAATAATGTTTCAAGCACAATCACCAGTGGCAAACCATTCAGGAAGGCCACGCTGCGGTTGAACCCTTCCTTCCCGCCCTCCACTGCAGTGAAGTTCGTCACCAAATGCTCAACAAAAAAAAGAGCCAGCGGAATGACGCCAAGAAGTGAATGCAGCTTTCTGGAATAAAATCCTCTCATCTAGGTAATGCTCCCTTCTCCTAATAATAGCGTTTTCAATAGTGATATAACATATAAAATGACAGATCCCGACAGGAAATGTCCAACAAGGTGCCCCTTAAAAGGAAAAACTAAAGTGTGAACATCTTGTGTCGCTTTTATGTTACTCCTTTTCGGCTTATAATGGAATTGCAATATACGTATTAATTATTATGTCTTTTTTGCATATAGAGAGGAAGTGGATGGTATGTTTGAGGATTTGAACGCCTTTGCCGTCATTGTGGAGCAATCCAGCTTGAATAAAGCCTCCAAACTGCTTAATCTCTCCCAGCCTGCCCTATCCCGTAAAATCGCCAAGCTGGAGGAAGAACTGGGTGTACTGCTCTTTGATCGAAGGGGCAAACGGCTCGAAATTACGTCTACAGGACGGTTTGTATATACCTTCGCGCTGGAGCAGCGGCAACGACAGCTCCGCTTTTTGCAAAAGCTGTCCCGGCACAAGAACGAAGCCCAGAGCATGCTCACCCTGGGTGCAAGTCTCACGACACTCCAAACGACGCTGCCCACCCTCGTTGAAGCTTTCATGAGCAAGCATCCCCAAACCGAGCTGAAGCTGCTCACAGGCAAAACCCATGAAATCGTCGCTTTTGTACGCGACAAAAAAGCAGACGCCGGGGTTGTCGGGTCTGCCATTCATGAGGCCGGGCTGCGTTGCATTCCGCTATTTGACGATCACTTGGAGCTGGTCGTTCCGATCGGACATGAATTAACAGCCAGAGCAGGAACGGTCTCAATGAAAGACCTGCAAGGATTGCCGATGATTATTTTTTCCAAAGGAACCTGGTATCGCAGCTTGACAGATGACTTGTTCCAGCGCAGCGGCATTATGCCCGATATCCGGATGGAAATCGACTCCTTCGAGGCCATTGTACGCTTGCTTCCAACCTGTAAGGCTTCGGCGTTGCTGCCCAAATCCTATTTGCGCAGCGAACTGCTGCGGGATAACGGACTCACTGCGCTGTACTTGCCCGACTTGAAGGAGACACGCCGAACGACCTCTCTCATTTATTCGGAGACGGCAGATCTCAGCTCGACAGCGCGAAGCTGGATTAGTGAGACACGTGCCTCATTTGCAGGCTATCGTATGGTGTAGTAGGGCTAGCCTTCTTCATTGACGTTAACGACCTCATCCTCGAAGCGGGCGATATTGTCATTGGAACCGATGATGACCATAATATCGTCTGCTTTTAGCCGATCCATAGCCGTTGGTGCAATGAGAATACCGTTAGCCGTATGAAGCGCTACAATACTGCAGCCAAAGCGGGTACGGGCATTCAGCTCTGATAACGTTTTACCATTGAGACATCCAGGTACATTGAGCTCCACAATGCTGTATTCTTTGGATAGCTCCAAATAGTCGAGCAAATTAGGCGTAACCAGCTGGTGGGCCACCCGTATTCCCATATCCCGTTCAGGATAAATGACGCGATCTACACCGAGCTTTTCCAACGCCCGTCCGTGCAGAATAGATATAGCTTTCGCTACGACTTTTCTCACACCCAGCTCCTTCAGCAATATGGCGGTCAGAATGCTTACCTGAATGTCATCTCCAATAGCAACAATACCGCAATCGAAATTACGGATACCCAGTGACCGCAAAGAATCCTCATCGGTAGCATCGGCTACGACAGTATGCGTCAGCATCTCACTCATACTGTCTACAACGTCCTCGTTCCGGTCGATGCCAAGTACCTCGCACCCCATGTCCACCAATTGCAAAGCCAGGCTTGAGCCAAATCGTCCCAAGCCAATAACTACAAACTGCTGCGTTTTCATATTACTCGAAAACTCCCTTATCCTATAATCATTTTGCCTTCCGGATGCCGATATAACTCCTTACCCTTTTTGGGTCCCAGTGCATAAGCCAGCGTGAGCGGGCCGAGTCGGCCTGCAAACATCGTCAGGGTAATGACCAGCTTGCCGATAACTGTCAAATCAGATGTAAGCCCCATCGACAGTCCCACCGTTCCAAAGGCAGACACTGTTTCGAACAAAATCATCAGAAAATGATGATCTTCGGTTGCCGATAAAATCATCGTTACCCCGATCACGAACAACAGCCCCAGCAAAGTTATGGTCAAAGCTTTGTAAATTCGTGCTTGTGCAAGCCGATACTTGAACAATACAATATCTTCTCGGCCTCGCAGCATGGAAAACACTGCTCCAATGAGCAGCGCAAACGTTGTTGTCTTAATCCCGCCCCCAGTTGAGCCAGGGGAAGCCCCTATGAACATTAATATAATGATGAAAAATTGCGTAGCCTGCCGCAAGCCTGCGATGTCCAGCGTATTAGCACCAGCGGTACGAGGGGTTACCGACTGGAATAATGATCCCAGTAGCTTGCCTCCCCAATTCAACGAGCCTAATGTTTTCGGATTCGTAAACTCAAAAACAAAGATGACGAGGGTACCGACTATAATCAGTACAGCGGTCATGCTAAGTACGACCTTGGTATGCAAGGACAGTCTCTTGCGTTTGCGATATTCTGCCAGATCCGACATCACCACAAAGCCGATGCCTCCCGAGATAATCAAAAAAATAGCTGTAAAATTAACAACGGGATCATATACATAACCTGTCAGACTGTGAAAGTGACCGAATAAATCAAACCCAGCATTGTTAAACATGGAAATCGCATGCCAGATTCCAAAATAAATCGCCCTGCCTACAGGCATATCAAAAGACCAGCGAACGGCAAATATCGTAGCGCACACACCCTCAATGACCAGCGAATACAATAAAACTTTACGGATCAAGCCAACGATTCCCTCTACAGAGGTCTGATTCATCGCCTCCTGCAAAATGAGACGCTCCCGCAAGGAGATGCGACGCTTGAACACCAGCGCGATCAGGGTGGCCATGGTCATAAAACCGAGACCGCCGACCTGAATGAGCGCAGCGATCACCACCTGACCAAAGGTTGTAAAAAAGGTTCCCGTGTCCTTAACGACAAGCCCTGTGACACAGGTCGCAGAGGCCGCTGTAAATAAAGCGTCTACAAACGCAAGCGGCTTCCCCGTTGTATTTGAAATGGGTAGCATTAACAATAAACTGCCTATCAGTATGATAACGGCAAAGCCTGCAACAAATATCTGTGGTGGAGAAAGCCGAAGCCAGCTGGCATTGGGGTTCATGAATCATCACTTCTCCTACTTGTTGAATTATGAGTATGGAGATCGCTCCGGGTGCAGATTGTTCCTCCGCTACTGCCAGCTCATAAAATCACCAATCTCTTTTCAGTTTCTTTCGTCCGTTTCTTTTAGAGAAAACAGAAAAGTATCCGCAAAGCGGGATACTTTTGCCTTTCAACACTCACTACTTCATACCTCACTACCTTATGAAACGTTTGGTGACTTTAAGGCGGGCAGCAGCGCAGCGGTCCATTTGAATCTGGAGAAGCGGTAGCGCTCGCCTTTGCCTCTGAATTTTAACCTTATCAGGGTTTATCTAATCCAATAAAATTCAGAGTCAACAGCGATCGGAAGATCAAATGGAACGCGGAGCGTCCTTAACTCAGCAAACTTTTACTCACACTTATACACACAAAAAAAGACACCGGAAAACCGAGTGCCTGACTGGGTTCCTGTTCACAGCCTACGAGGTTAGCTGACGGATTCGGGCAGTACAGTAGCCCTATTCACACGTCCGGTGCAAGACCGGCTGTAAAATTCACCCCAGTAACATGGTTCCCCCGTTTTCCTATGGAAATTCGGCTCAAATGTATAGCGTTACCTATTGTTTTATAGGCATTGCCTCAAGATTATAATCCTTCTGTATCCAGATCACAAAACCGATTTCGTCGAAAAAACGTTAATTTCGCTTTATTTTGCGAATAGGTAGCGTTTAATCGCAGTTTATCTTATTTTATTGAAACTTTAGGATGCTTTCACTCCATTTTCATGAATATCACAGCTGTGTTGGCGGGAACCTGTGCAGTGTGATATCTTTAATGGATGCACTTATTTACAGATTAAGGAGGAAACTCATGAATCCTATCGGGAAACCGGTCGTGCTCTCGGCCAATTTCAAAAGATTAGGCTTGTTGGGCGGGATTGGCCTGATTTGCTTTTTTATCTTTCAATTGCTTATTCCCTCGCTTAGCAATCCAAGTTCGGAATCATTGATGAACACAGCGACGATCAGCAAACAAGAAGCGGTTATACACGCATTAGAATTCGCCCGCTCCGAGCTGGGCTATACGGAATCACCGTCAGAAAAGCCTGTCGTCACCTATCAGGCAGAAACGGATTTTTACGGTTATTTATCCAGAGAAAAACTGCTTCAACAGTACGACCGTACATGGAAAAAAAGCTACCCTTATGAAACTTTTCGAGTCGATCTTGCTGATCCTTCTACGAAGGGCAAATTGCAAATTCATGTGGATTTATCGACCGGGAAAGTTGTTAGCTTTAAACGTGTGACCTCCAGTACCAATTACACACAAGCCGATATTTCTACGGATAAGCAAGCTCGCAGCAGGCTGATACGTGTGGCTGAGGGCGACATGACGCTTGAAGCAAAAGAGCAAGCGGCGTCCGTATGGGTCAAACGCTTTGGCTTTAAGCCATCGGACTTGAAGCTCGCGACCAGTGAAGGGGAGGGGGGATTAAGCTATACTGTAGTCGGTAAACAAATCGGCTCCTCGGTACTTACACTGGCGTTTACTTTTGAAGACGGGGATGTTCGCTCGTTCACACAGAGCTTTTCTGCCCCATCGTCCTATACCGATTATGTCAACAAGCAAACGTACTGGGCGAACTGGATGACCTATGCGGGTTATGCCTTGTTTAGCTTAGTATTGGGCATACTCGCGATCGTGTACGCATCACTCACACGGCGCCATACTTCCTTCGTACGCGGTATTGTTCTGTCCGTTGTGTATTTTGTTGCTACCATAGCGGGGACGTTGAACATGCTGCCTTTATTACAAGCAGAAGCAGGCAGTAAGGGAATGCTTATATTTCTGATGATTTTCCAGATTGGTGTTTCCCTCGCTATGGCCGTAGCACTCTACTTCTCCCTGGTCGGCGGTGACGGGCTCATGCGTCAGGTTGGACTGAATGCATGGCCACGTGCCAAAGAGCCGGGCTACGGGCTGTATGTGCTTCGCAGTATGTATGTCGGCTACTTGTGGGCCTTTATATTGCTCGGAGTACAATCCATTTTGTTCTTTGTGCTGGAACGCACACTCAATACGTTCTCCACAACAGATGCCACGCAATCTCCTTACAACATGGCTTATCCGTGGCTGCTGCCGATTATGGCTTGGATGGCAGGTATTGGAGAGGAGGCCGTATATCGTCTGTTCGGTATTCCAATGGTGAAAAAAATAGTGAGAAACACTTTTGTCGCTTGCCTGATCACCACGCTCATATGGGCACTGGGACATACACTGTATCCAATCTATCCGGTGATTTCTAGACCGATTGAGCTGACCTTCATCGGATTGTTGTTCAGCTTTGTGTTCCTGCGTTACGGCTTTATCGCCGCCATGTTCAGCCACGTTATTTTTGACAGCATTCTCATGGGCTTTAGTGTGATGAGTTTGGGAGATACCGTGAACCTGAGCGCAGGTTTGTTCTGGATCTTACTTCCAGCCATTGTGGGTTACGTTATTTACTGGTTTAGTCCAAAAAAGCCTAATCGAATCATGTTTGAGCCTGTGAAAAAAGAGGAGCCGTATTCTACGACTCCTCCTCCCGAAGGGCAGCTATAATTTGACGCGCAAGCTTATCACCAATAGAGAGAGGCCGGAAGTCTTCGACGCTGGCCTCTCTTATTTTTTTGAGGGAACCAAAATGCTTCAGCAGCAGCTTGCGCCGCTTCTCGCCAATGCCCGGAATGGAGTCCAGACGGGACGTTACCATTGATTTGCCACGTTGCTCCCGGTGGAATGTAATCGCAAAACGGTGAACCTCGTCCTGAATCCGTTGCAGCAGATAAAATTCTTCGCTATTACGTGCTAATTTCACAGCCTCATTGGATTCTCCCACCAGTAGCTGGGAAGTTCTATGCTTAGCATCCTTCACGAGACCACACACCGGAATGAATAAACCCAGCTCATTTTCCAGCACATCGGTCGCTGCCTTAATTTGCCCACGTCCACCATCGACAACAATCAGATCGGGACGCTCCAGATTCTCCTTCAGCACACGTTCATATCGGCGCCGAATAACCTCACGCATCGTTTCATAGTCATCTGGCCCCTGCACAGAACGGATTTTATATTTCCGATACTCTTTTTTGGCAGGCTTGCCGTCAATAAACACAATCATGGCCGATACAGGGTCAGAGCCTTGTATGTTGGAGTTATCAAATGCCTCCACCCGGTGCAAGCGATCCAGTCCAATCGCACGTCCCAGATTGCTTGCAGCCTTGGTTGTCCGCTCCTCGTCGCGTTCGATCAGCTTGAACTTCTCATCCAAAGCGACACGTGCATTTTCCGTTGCCATCTCCGTCATTTGTTTCTTTAGCCCACGCTGTGGTACATACACCTTTACATCCAGCCATTCAGCCAGAGCAAGAGCCGCCGTAGCCGGTTCCTCGAGTCCACCGGAAAGTTGGGCTTCTATTTCTGGATGTGCTGCCTCCGCATAAGAAGCTCGTTCTTCAGCCACCAGCAATGTGTCGGCAGAATGCTCGGCAGAATTCTCTGCATTCTGTGCAGCCTGTTCCGTCTGCCTTACCAGCTTGGGTGTATCCGGCAGCAAAATTTCCTGTGGTACTGCGGGATTATCACTGTAATATTGCGTCACATAGGACATAAAATCGCTGTAAGCCTCGCCGTAGAAAGGAAAAGTCGACATATGCCGTTCGATCATTTTACCCTTGCGAACATATAGAATCTGCACACACATCCAGCCCTTGTCTACCGAAAACCCAAATACATCGCGATCCTTGGCATCAGAGGTTGTAATTTTCTGCTTTTCCATCATGGCGTCAATACTGATAATTTGATCCCGCAGCTCCTTGGCACGCTCAAAGTACAGCTCCTCTGCGGCCTCCTGCATTTTACGCTGAAGATCTTTTTTAATTTCCTCATGTCCCCCGCTCAAAAAGGAACCGATCTCCTGACCAATCTGGTCATACGTTTCCTTATCGACCTCTTTCACACAAGGTCCCAAGCATTGATGCATGTGATAATACAGGCATACTTCCTTGGGCATCACACCGCACTTGCGTAAAGGATACATGCGATCCAGCAGCTTCTTCGTCTGATGTGCCGCGTAGGAGTTGGGATAAGGTCCAAAATACTTTGCTTTATCTTTCAGAACGCGCCGGGTCACCTCCAGCTTGGGGTGGGCCTCGTTCGTAATTTTCAAATACGGAAAGGTTTTATCATCCTTCAGCAGCACATTATAGCGTGGCTGATACTTTTTAATCAGGTTGCACTCCAGAATGAGCGCCTCCATATTACTGGCTGTTACGATATATTCAAAATCACGGATGTCGGCAACCAGTCGCTGCGTCTTGCCGTTATGGCTACCTGTAAAATAGGAACGGACCCGGTTTTTCAGCACTTTGGCCTTGCCGACATAAATGATGGTGCCTTCGCCGTTCTTCATCAGATAACACCCCGATGCATCCGGCAGTAATGCTAATTTATGCCGTATGTTCTCCAGCGCCTTCTCCTGATCGTGCAAGTCCTCCGCATAAGATTTCATCTGCCCGGTTCCTCCTTCCATTCTTAAATGACTTCTAACTACGTTATAATTATACAGGAATAATACACAAAAACGCCCCCGGTATATTCAACCGGAGGCATTGACCATTCATGCCGCTCCCAGACCCCCGCAGGAGCATGGGTCACATGCAATGATTATTGGTGTTTGGTAAGCATGTTTTTCAGCGCTTCTTTTGAGTTCAGACCTACAACTTTATCAACAGGCTGTCCGTCTTTGAAGACGATCAGGGTAGGAATACTCATAACACCGAAACGGGAAGCAGACTCTGGATTTTCATCCACGTTCACTTTCGCGATTTTGACGCTATCGCCAACCTCTGTGGACAGATCCTCCAGAATAGGAGCGATCATTTTGCAAGGACCGCACCATGGCGCCCAAAAATCAACCAAAACGGTTCCTGTGCCTTCGACTTCTGCGTTGAAGGATTGATCGGACACGTTAACAATTGCCATTGTATGTTCCTCCTTTATAGAAAAGTCAAGATTATTATAACCTGTAATGTCTTTTTCGACACCTTTTAAGTATATCACAATAGTTTTTTAATTGTAAGATATCAAAATAGCGGACAGATGTCCCCTTACCCCCGCTGGTTTTTCCCCTTCACAGCAATGACATCTACAAAAGGACGAATCCGGTCCATTAAACGTTGTCCCTTGTACATTTCCTCTCCATCCTTGCTCGTAAAGCTGAGATGCTTCTCCAGCCCTTCCAACGTGTAATTGGAGGTATAAAAGGTGGGCTTGCGGTTCATTCGGTAATTCAAAATAGAGCCCATCACATGATCCCGTACCCAAGGGCTTAAATTTTCCGCTCCAATATCGTCAAATACGAGCAGGTCACAATTTTTTAGCATTTCGGTCGTTTCCTTCAATTTCTGCCCATCCTGAAACATGGACTTTAAGTCCTCTACAAAATCAGGCATATACACGATCACACCGTTCAGCCCGAACAAGGCCAGCTCGTGCAGTAAGTATCCCATTAAGAAGGTTTTTCCCGTACCAAACGTACCTTCAAGATACAGTCCTTTTTTTAATAAACCCTGACTTTTGGTTTCTTCAATATAACGGAATACCTGATTAACAGCAGGCACTCGTTGCAAATCCTTGCGCGCAATTTCAACAGCATTATATCCTTCCAACAGTGCGCGCTCGTCCACATAAAAGCTTTTAATTCGCTGACGCACCCGTTGTTCATGCTGGGAAGCAACCAGCTTGGCGCACGGGGTGCGAATGTCCACGATTTCCGCTGTTCCATTCGGATATTCTACACCCAGCTTGCAAAAGTGACCCTGAAAATCGTTAGGACACCGTTCCAGTCCCGGGCAATTGTCACAATTTCGACGATCCCGGGCATACTGAAAGAGCATGCTCATATTGAGTCGCAATTGCGCTTCATCCACATCAGGATGCGCATTGCAAAATTCCCGCACCAGTGGATCATTGAGTACCTGATCGGCCACATTGCGCGTGCGCTGGCGGAACGAAGGGTTCTGCATCTGCTGTAACAAATCCCCCAGTGATTCCAAGAACACTCCTCCTTTCTAAAATGTGCGGAGTTATGGAGGGGGAGACGCTTCGCGTGCAGATTGTTCTTCCGATTGCTGTTATCCCCAGATTTTTCCTATTGAAATAGGGATTTAAAGGTTAAAATCCGGGGATAAAGGCAAACGCTTCGCTTCTTCAGAACAATTCTGCCCGCTCCGCTGCCGACCGCCATAAAGTCGACACATATTTGAATTGGCTTCGCTTAATAAGTTAAGGACTAAAAACTTAACACCTTAAAATCCACTACACCTTTTTCTGTTTACCGGATTGCATACGTTCGGCCAGCCGCAGCAGTTCATCCAGTTCTTCCTCGGATACGGATTCCTCGGAAGGCTGATCCTGTACGATCGGAATGGATGGCTTGGCAGAGCCATTATTTTTGCCATATGAGCGGGTGCGGCCGCCGGAAGTAGAAGCAGCGGACTGTTTTCCCTTTACCTTGGCTTGATCCCGTATATATTGAACGGCTTTTTCATAAGTATTTACCTGCTTTAGCAGCATGTTGGATGCAACGGCCTCGACAAAATTACGGTTGATCCGCTGATCACTCCCCGACACGAGCAGGGACATCAAGTAATGAATAAGCACGTTGATGACTTCACCGGGCAGCTTATAGCTGATATCAATTTTTTCGAATATATCCAGCAGGTTGCCGGGAACTGTGCCGGGAAAAAAGGTTTGCAGCAAACGGCGATAAGGCTCGTTGCGCAACATCATATTATATTGATGAATGTCACACTTGGCTGTGAACTGTGGTGGCACCTCCACATAAAACTCCATTTCAACCGCCTGCTCTGCGGGCGGCTCTTCAGGTATAGAAGCTTCCCTCTGACGTAAAGCAACCACCTTGGCAGCCTGCACCTGCTGTTCCTCCTGCCGCTTCCGATCCTGTCTGGATTGCTGGCTAGCCCGAAGCTGAAGCTCGTCGAGCAGTAAATCGCCTGCTTCGGTAAAAATACCGTCCTCATCCAGCAAGCGGCTGATGTCCTGTACAGATAGACCAAATTTGCGGACAACGTAATTCACCATGCCTAACTGCTCATGCTCAAAACGCAGACGCTCCACGTGTTTACGATTGACAGACTCACGCGGAAAACGAAGAATGATGTCTGCGTAGTTCAGCGCTTCTTCCGTCCCTGACGTCAATGCCCCAGTCTGACGGCCTGTGGACACTTCAGACAGCGCCTGCTCCAGCTCATAATCTATAACATGGGTGTTCAGTTCAAACAGCTCATAAAACGGAACCGAAATATTCTCTTTATTATAGGAAGATTGCGACCACTCGCTAGATTCTCTGCTCCATAACGACTCTCTCAGAGAAAGCACCGCAAACTTACCGATTTTGTCTCTCAACAAAAGGGTAAGATGCTGCGTTCTGAAAAATTCGGCAGGTGCAAGCGGCGGCTGCATCTCATATTCATACATATAGTCGTCCGTTTCCGGTGCATACAGCCTGGACGTCTGTAGCAGACCGACAGCCTCCAGCTTGGAGGTCTGTTCAATCAAATACTTGCGTCCCTTCTCACTCGGCTCCAGTCCCAGTGTCAAAAAAAGACGACGCTGCTGCTCCAGCGGCGAATAACCGATCTGTCCGACTGGCACATGCTGGAACAACAGTCGATATAGACTGACCGCAAATGCACCTACCATCGGCTGATAGACGCTTCCCAGCATCAATTCATCCAGTGCGCTCAAGCCAAATTCCCGATAAACGCAGTAGCGGTGGTTCTCAGTATAGTGCAGCAGGTTTTTCATCCGCATCCCAACATTCTTCCTTTCCTGACATAACGGTCTCCAAGATGTTTTTCTATTCTATCATACTTGCCCTCTACTGGGACCAACAAAATAAGGGCAATTGTTCTCCATTTTGGCAGCCGTATTCGTCTGTGTTCTCCTTTTTTCGTGAATACTAACTATTTTATGACTTTGTGACCTGCATCACGGCAAAAATAAAATTCTTCACACTTCTTTCATTGGTGAAAAGCTTTGCTTTGAGCTACAATATAATGGTTAAGCATTACGGATTGGATACCAACAAGACAGATTGAAGCACACATCTTTCGGCTGTGCCGATTATCATTTACAGATTGCAAAGGAGTGTAGATCGTGAATCAACATCAACCTCAACAACCCCTGGCAACACCTAACGAAGTAGCCTCCACACTGGAAGGCTGGTATGCGCTTCACGATTTCCGGTCCATCAACTGGACGGCATGGAAAACGGCAGACGACGAGGAACGCGCCGGAGCGTTGGACGAGCTTCAAGAATTTATGAAAGAATGGGACGTGACCGAGGAAGCGGGTCTAGGTAGCTCTGCTGTCTATACGATCGTTGGACAAAAGGCGGATTTCGTTATGATGCATCTGCGTGAAACACTGGAAGATCTCAATAAGCTGGAAAACGATTTTAATAAAACAACCTTCGCCAAATATACAACTAAAACCTACTCATATGTGAGCGTAGTAGAACTGAGCAACTATTTGGGCAAGGATGAAGATCCAATGCAAAATCCGCAAATCGTCGCTCGCTTGAAGCCTGTTTTGAACAAGGCCCGTTATATTTGTTTCTATCCGATGAACAAAAAACGTGATCTGAACGACAACTGGTACATGCTTTCAATGGACGAGCGCCGCACCCTGATGCGCGGCCACGGTTTGATCGGACGCAGTTATGCTGGCAAGGTGAAGCAAATCATTTCCGGTTCCGTTGGCTTTGACGATTGGGAATGGGGGGTAACGCTGTTCTCCGACGACGCCCTTCAATTCAAAAAGCTAATCTACGAAATGCGTTTTGACGAAGTTAGTGCCCGTTACGGAGAATTTGGCTCCTTCTATGTAGGCAGTGTGTTGAACGAAGAAACATTCGAAGACATGCTGAAGCTGTAAAGCATAAACGTCGAAACCATTTTGCAACACCCAATCAAGGATTTCGTGAATTCCCGCTTTCGGGACACGGAATCCTTTTTTATCAACCTCAAAGCCATGAAAGAAGAGAATAGGCCCCCTCACGGGCGCCTCAAAATTTATATTTGTATTATTAACAAGATAGCAACCCAAGTGATTATAGCTGTGATTATTATAGCACAGGCTCCACCACTGCAGATGTATCCTCGCTTTTTGCCAGCTTTCTTTTCTCCAGAGCGATCTGAATAAAAATAACAAGCAACAGACCACTTAACAAGATCAAAAAGCCGCCAAGCTGAGGAATAAAATATTTCAGACTTCCCCCTTTAAATCCCAGTCCTCTCAAAAACTTGAAATGCCAGGTCAATGGGAGAATATTACTAACATATTGCAGCGATGGAGGCAGCATAGCTACTGGCAATTGAGCACCGCTGAGCAAGAACGAAGGCATTAAAATCAGTATGAGACGCGAAGAGGCTTTTCCCGGATTCGCTGCACTCCACCCCAAAGCCATCGCAAACAAGCTCAGACTAATCGTGTACAGTAGAAACGGAATACTGATCTGCCATACATTCGCTTCAAACCGAAGTCCGCCAATCTGCTTGAGCAAACCAATGGACAAGTAAAAGGACACACATGCTACTAACGCATATGGTAGCACCCTTAGAATCAAACCGGATGAATGCTGTAGCTCTTCTTTTAATCTGCCTTGCTCCCGTAAACGCGGGACAATGGTCAGTGCAGCAGAACCAATCAGTGAAATCATGACCGTATTGATGAACCCCATAACCGAAGTCATTAAAGTAGCATTGGTGGGATTATACAGCAGACGCTGCTGGAGTAGCATGTTGGAAGTAAGACCTGTTACCTGGCTGTCACTCATCCCCATGCCCTTCAAACCACCACCAGCCAGTGTTGCATTCTCCGTGGCAATGATCTCTGTGACCGCCGAACGCAGATTCCCTGTGGCCTGACCTACTGTGTTATCTACATAAAAGCCGATGTTGCTCTGAACCCCTTTAATCCTGTTTTCCTCTAGCCCTGCCGGAAGATAAATCACTGCAAGAAACCTCTCATTATATAGAAGTAAATTCGGATCGGTTTCATTCTCTTGCACATAGCGTACGTCAATATACTGGGATGCATCCAATTTATTAATAAGCTGTCGGCTATAATTGCTATGATCTAAATCGACTACGGCGACAGGGGCATCATTCAGCTGATTGTTTTTAAAAACATACCCAAGGGATCCCGCTACCAGAATTGGGACGAGCAGCATAACGAATACCAGCTTGCCGCTGATCAATAGCTTCCATTCTTCTATAAACGCCTTCATTTCGTCACAACCTCTACCGTCATTCCAGGTAACAATTCAGATGTTCGAGGGACATCAACCCGTACTTGGAAGGAGCTGATATCTGATAAACCTTTATCCCGACTCATTCTCATGTTGGTATACTGCGGAGCAGAGGTAATATATCTCACCTTGCCCTGGATATCTTTGTCTAAAGCAACGACGTGCGAAGTCACTTTTTCCCCTGCTTTAAACTGCGAGATAGAATCCTCATCCACATAAATATCGTAGTATAGCTGGTTGTTTTCAATAACGACGCCAGTTGCCCCCGTAGCAACGATTTCTCCCATCTTGGGTACAATGCGGGACACTTTACCGTCTGTAGATGCCCTCAACACCATGCGTCCGCGCTGCAATTCCAAGGTTTTGAGTTGAACGCTTAATGCCTGCTTTTGTTGAGCCAGAAGATCTACGTTATATTCACTATTCTTGACATCTCTTCGCGTTTGCGAGGTTTGATTCAGGGCTTCCTTGGCCTTTTCTGTTTTGATACGTGCCTGTTGACGTTCCTCAGCGGTTGCACCTGCCTCCATTTTTTCCAAAGCGGTTTGCTGCTGAGCGATACCATTTTGAGCAATGTCGGATTGCTTGCTGGCGGCAGTAATCTGATTATTCGCAATCGCAACCTGATCCTTAGCCGCAGCTAATGCAATTTGGGCATTATCCAGTTGATTTTTGGCATTATCCAGCTCTGCTTTGGTTCCGGCACCGGCAGCGTACAGCGCTTGGATACGGTTGTAATTCACTTTGGCCAAGTCAAGAGCCTCTTGCCTGGATGCTACTGTTTTTTGTGCGATCTCCGCGTTTGTTTTGGCTGTCTCCACTCCTGTCAGAGCTGCATCCAACGATTGCTGTGCTGCTTCAATCGCCAGCTTTTGTTTTTGGATGTCCTCCGCACGTGCACCTTCGTTCAATAAGGATTCTCCGGCTTCCGCAGCCTGAATATCCAATTGTCCCTGTTTTTCTGAATTTGAAATTTTCTCAGACTGATTTTGCAAGCCGTCTTTAGCCTGCTTTATTTTCACATCAGCCTGCGCGATATCTGTTTTTAATTTCTCAATCTGCAGGTTCAGGTCCACAGGATCCAGGGTCATGAGCACATCCCCTTTTTTCACCTGTTGTTCCTCCTTCACCTCAATGGTATTCACTCTTCCCCCTACGCCCTGAAAAGCGACATTTACGGTATCTGCGGCAAGCAGTGTGTTTTTTTGTTGGGCTGCCACACTCACAGCGTCCTTGCCGCTCATTGCCATCAGCGTACCTCCAGTACCTAATGCGACAACAAGTAGAATGTACACGATGATCTTTTTATTCATTGCAGTAAACTCTCCTTCATGATGATTTAGCCAATAATCGCTGAGAAATGATAGTTAAAAAAAACTAATAAGCAATCTGATAGTACGACGTCTAACTATTGCTGCTGGGAGAGTTAATTATTCCCGTTTTATCCGTTCAAGACCTGAGGAAAGCTTCTGTAATAACATAGTAAAATAAATATGATCTTCCTGCGTAAATTCACTCATTAAATCAGCAAATAGCAGAGTAAACTTCGGAATTTTTTCCGTCATTAACTGTTTTCCTTTATCAGTCAAGGAGATCGCGGTCATACGTCGATCCGTCAGCGTACTTCGCCGGACCAGACCGTCCCGTTCCAGCTTATCAATTACACTCGTTATCGTTGATCGTGTAACCCCGGAATACTCAGCCAACTCTGACGGAGTCAACGAACGGTCATACAAAAACAAATAAATTAAAATTTTCAGGTTTCCGACAGATAATCCGTATTCGCACAACAGGGAGGATACACCATTGTAAATCTCATGAGATGTCTGCATAAAAAGGACGAGCGTGCTCAAGGATTGAGGGTCCAGATTGGGAAATTTGTCAGACAACATTTTTACTTTATTAGGGTCATGCTTGAAATTAAATTCAGAATCCAACGTTAAGGACCTCCTATGTATTTCGCAACCATACTATAAGACGCCGTATAGTTATAAGTCAATACTTTTTTTCTATTGATCTAGACTAAAAAGGCCTTCAAGCTCCTGTACAGGACCGTGAAGACCTTTTCTGCTCTAGAAAAATCGTCCCTTTTTCAGCACTAGCGGAATCCCGCCAATGATGAACAGATAGCGGAGATCCACGATTTTTTTCAGCTGTGCTGCGACCCAGCCTTTTATTTTGCGTTTGCCCACCACTGCAACAGCCTCGCCTTTTCCAAGCGAAGCAACGGTCCCTTTATTGGAAAATACGAATTTGTGCAGCTCCTTTTTACGCAGGGTGGCTGCCAGATTCTTGGCACAGACTACCCCTTGCTGCATCGCAATTTGGGCTGTTGGTGGATAGGGGCGCCCTTCAGGATTAAGCATCAGGGAGCTGTCCCCGATAATAAAAATGCCATCGTGCCCTGGTGCACGTAGAAAATCGTCGATTTTCACCCTTCCACGCATCACTTCGAATCCGGCTTTCTCAATCAATCCGTTTCCACGGATACCTCCCGTCCAGACCACCGTGCAGGCTTCGATTTTCTCACCCTCACCCACGATTACGCCATCCTCCAGGCATTCCTTAATGGGAATACCGATACGGAAGTTGACCCCCTTGCGCTTAAGCACATCCATTGCATATTCCACCAGCTCTGGGTCAAATCCCGGTAATGCCGTAGGAGCCGCCTCAACATTAATAATTTGAATCCGATTAAAATCAATGTCATAAGCTTTTGCCAGCTGTGGCAGACGATCCGCCAGCTCCGCAATGAATTCGATGCCGCTGAAGCCGGCGCCACCTACTACAAAGTTTAGCCGACCGGGTTTACCGTCATTTTTGTACAAAGCGAGTTGGTATTCAATATGCTCACGAATCAGGCGAACAGAGTTAATACTACGGATCGTCAGCGCGAACTTATCCATTCCTGGAATACCGAATGTTTCCGGCTCCCCTCCCAGCCCAATCACCAAGTAATCGTAGGATAACGAACCATTCTCAAGCACGATTTTTTTCTCTTTTGGCAGGATTTCCTTCACAGTTCCTTTGACTAAATCCACCTTGAACTCATCTATTAGCTGCGAAATTGGAATCCTTGAATGCTCAATCGTATCCGTACCTGCCGCAGGCATGTGGAGATGTGTCGTAATGTAGTGGTAATCATGACGATTAATCAGTGTGACGTTCGCCTCATTATGCTTGAGCTCCTTTTGCAATTGCTGAGCTGTTAAAATACCGCCATATCCCGCACCAACAATCACAATTTTGGGAATATTGCTCATATTCCTACCCCTTCCGGTATATTAATCATTAAATATTCAAGCTTTTCTCTTAAAACAGGTTTTATACACGCAGGAATTGTTCATCAAATTTTAATCGCTTTAGCCTTGCAAGTAGAACCCGGCAGTTTATAATAAGAAGCAGTGAATCAAGCATCTAATGGCTAATTAAACCTCTATGCGGCTGATTCAATATCCACAATTCATACTATAATCCCTTTTGGAGGTGTTTTTAGAGTGACAGCTCAATCCACAGGTGCGGAACTACGCGACCTGATCATTATTGGGGGCGGTCCAGCCGGTATTTTCGCCGCTTTCTACGGAGGAATGCGCCAGGCATCCGTCACCTTAATTGAAAGTATGCCCCAACTGGGCGGCCAGCTTGCAGCCCTTTATCCTGAAAAATATATTTACGACGTCGCTGGCTTTCCTAAAGTGACCGCACAGGAGCTGGTCAACAATCTGGTTCAGCAGATGAACCATTTCAATCCAGAGGTACAATTGGAAGAAAAAGTTGTTTCGTTGGAGAAAAAGGAAGAACGCCACTTTATCATAAAAACGGACAAGGGCGGCGAGTATCATGGTAAAGCGGTTATCATTACCGCTGGTGTAGGTGCTTTTGAACCACGCAGATTGGAACTGCCGGGTGCAGAGCATTTTGAAAAAACGAACTTGCATTACTTTGTCAGCGACCTGAGCAAATTTGCAGGCCGAAAAGTGCTGATCAGCGGTGGCGGCGATTCTGCTGTCGACTGGGCGCTTATGCTGGAACCGATTGCAGAACAGGTTACATTGATTCACCGCCGCGACAAATTCCGTGCGCATGAACACAGTGTGGAAAACCTCCTCGCTTCCAAGGTAAATGTTATTACACCAACAGAAATTACAGAACTGCATGGGGAAGATACCATTACAAAGGTTACTCTCGCACATGTAAAAACCAAAGAGACTCAAGAAATTGAAGTAGACGATGTCATCGTTAACTTTGGATTTGTGTCCACCCTTGGCCCGATTGCTGAGTGGGGAATTGAAATCGAAAGTAACTCCATTGTGGTCGATTCTCGTCAGGAAACAAACATTCCCGGCATCTTCGCCGCAGGGGATATTACAACCTATCCAGGCAAGCTCAAGCTGATTGCTGTCGGCTTTGGTGAAGCACCTACGGCAGTCAACAACGCCAAGGTCTATGTAGATCCGGACGCCAAGCTTTCGCCAGGTCACAGCAGTAACATGAAATTGTAGTTTATTTTAGACTATGACAAAAAAGGGTATTTTACTCCAAATTTGAATCGTTGGAGTGAAATACCCTTTTTCACGGTGTGCCTATTCGTTGCAGTGATTGTCTGTAAAGTCATCCGAACCCTGAATGGCTTTACAGTCGCAGTACGAGAGCTTGTCCGGTCTAATGAAGGACTACGGCTGTATTCATCTCTAAATTTCTTTTGTGAATCTCAGCCAGCAACAGTGCAATGAAGTCACATTCAAGTTTAAGCTCGATTGCCATCTGATAGGAATCCAAAAGCATTTCATCCGTCAGCATAGCCATCCTCGACACAACCTTTCCTTTTATTTCAAAATCTATTCTATCAAAATACTAAAAACGGAACAAGCGTTCTGTTATCCACAGTCAATTGTGGAAATCCTGTGTATAAATTGTTGGTAAGTGTCGTTAACCCTTGTATGTGACAGGGGATAATGTGGACAATATTTATACACAGAATTTTGACGCCTTAACACAAAAAAAATATTTTCATAGTTTATACAAATATATTATATTTAGCGCCTTGTTAAGACGTTTTACTGGGGCCTTGTGTTTACCTCCAAAATCCATACCCGTCCATTTGGGTCAAGTCCATAATCAAACCCCAGCTGCCCGATTCCTGGAAACCTTCTCTCCAGTACCGGAATGCAGCGCAGGGTGAGATCCGCAATTTCCCGCTGCTTCCGGATAGCTAACCGTCGGGGATATATCATCCGAAGCGCCTTTGTTCCCTTCAATAGAGTCCCACCTTTGCACATATTCGTAATGACCAATCCAGGGCGGGCCTGACGTGCGACCACTGCACGAAAAACCCAATTTTGTCCTTCCCTCACCACCTTGACCCGATAGTCGACAGGTCTACCTTGAATGCGTGCCAATTGGATGCCTTGCTGAATAAGATATGGACGCTGGATTCGAAGTGCGTTGATTCCGGCCACAAGTGCTTTAAAATGATTGAAACGATATGTGTTCTCCATACGCGTACAGGTATATTCCCTACGCTCCCTTGCAACCCGCATAACCCCGTTTCCTCCGCCTCCCTTCACGGGCTTTATGAATACAAAAGCATGCCGCCGCAGCATCATGCGCAGCTGTTCTTCACTGTATAGACACGTGTCCGGTATATAAACGGCGGTATGTGGATGGTGGAGCAGCGCCTTCGTCTTTAACCACTTGCTTGCCAGTTGTCTCATCAACCCTCTCTCCTTTCGCCGCCAGCATACTTATACATACTCAACAGGGATGCGCTATTCTTGGATGATTGCCTGAGCACATATCAATTCGGCAAGATCACTGCAAACGGTAGCATGGACCGGACATGACTGGTACAATGACAATAATCTGATTTTTATTTGCCCGGAGCAGCGGATTTTACCTGCAAATGGTTTTTTTTCGACAAGGAGGTCAACTCATGAACAGCAAAATTGGCATTATGGACATTGGTTCCAACTCCATCCGTCTGGTGATCTATGAAATAACAGAGACAGGAGCTTACCGGATTGTCCAGGAATGCAAAGAGGCTGCCCGACTAAGTGAAAAGGTTGGGGCAGGCGGTCGTATGGAACGGGAAGCGATTCGAAGCATCGCTCCATTACTGCGCCAATTTATGACCGTATGCCGTATGCATAAGGTTGATCGTATGCGTGCAGCAGCGACTGCTGCTATCCGCAATGCGGTCAATTCGGACGAAATTGTTCAATGGATTGCGGAGGAAACAGGCTTAACGCTGGAAATATTGAGCGGGGAGCAGGAGGGCTATGCCGGTTTTCTGGGTGTCGTCAATACAATGATTGTAAACGACGGTATTATTATTGACATCGGAGGCGGCAGTACCGAAATTACACTGTTCCGCGAGCGGAAGCGGCTGCATACCGTTTCTTTTCCCTTTGGTGCGGTCAATATGAATTGGCGCTTTGGACGGGAGGTCAGGAATGGCGAATGGTCTCCTCAGCAGATCGAGGAAATGGAGAGCTTTGTCCGTTCTTCACTGCAAAGCCATGACTGGATATTTTCCAATCCGGGCCTGCCATTCATCGGTTTGGGCGGCACTCTGCGCACCTTGGCGAAAATCAATCAAAAGCGGCAGGATTACTCGTTGCCTGTTACGCACCATTACGAAATGACGGCTGAAGATGTCAATTATTTTTACGATACTCTGCCCCATCTTCCCTATGAAAAACGAAAAAAAACAGCCGGCCTGTCCAAAGACAGAGCCGACATCATTGTACCTGGACTCATTATATTAAAAACGATATTTGAGGCTGCTCAAGGCAGCGCATATTTGATCAGTGGAGCGGGCCTGCGGGACGGGCTGTTTCACGAGCTGGTCAATACCGAGCAGCCCGTGGTGGCTAATCCGCTCATCGCCTCCATACGCAATATACTGTCGTTCGCAGTTCCGGTTAGCGAAGCACATGTCCGGCGCGTTAATGAATATGCGGTGCTGCTTTATGACGTTTTGACTGACACACCATCCGCAGCCATGGACAAGCGCTTGCTGCTGACCGCAGCTACTCTTTACAAGACGGGAGCTGCCTTGAATTATTATCATTTCCGCCAGCATTCCGTGTTCTGGATCCTGCACGCTGGCATAGGTGGTTTATCCCACCGGGAAACGGTACTAGCCGCGCTGATCGCTGATTACCATCCCAAAAATCGGACGCCTCGTCTGTTACGTACACATGCAGACATCTTGGAGCCTTCGGACGAAGAACGCGTGCATCGGCTCGGTTCCCTGCTTCAGCTCGCAATCGGCATGGATCGAAGTGAGTCCGGCATCATTACCAGCATCCATCCCACTATAGGAGACGATGCACTGCATATTCGTCTGGAAAGTAAGAGTGAACCGATTCTGGAACAACGGGAACTGGTAGCTGTCGCTAAAGATTTTCAAAAGGCTTGGAATCTTACGTTGTCGTGGTCCATTCTTCCTTCTTCCAGTTTTTAACCTTCATCGCTTCGAACTGGCTCCTGATGGGAGCCTCTTCGTCGTTTCTTGCTACAAACTGATAGCTGCCGTTAGACAAAAGCTGCCGTGCTTTCACATTATCGGTCAAGGATAAATGTAAAATTTCCGCCAGCATTTCTTTGATTCGGTCATCATAAATCGGGCACATCAGCTCAATTCGGCGAGTCAGATTGCGAGTCATCCAATCCGCGCTGGACAGAAATAGCTCCGAATTTCCTGCATTTTCAAAGTAGAACAGCCTGGAATGCTCCAGGAAACGGTCGACAATACTGATAACCCGAATATTCTCGCTAAAGCCCTCCACCCCGGGACGCAAGCAGCAGACCCCTCGAATGATTAAATCAATCTTCACACCTGCTTGAGAAGCCGCATATAGCTCATCAATCATTTCCTGATTGGATAAAGAATTAATTTTGGCAATGATACGGGCTGGCTTGCCTGCAAGTGCTTGCTCCGCTTCCCTGCGGATCAGCTCGAACAGCTTATTTTTCATTCCCGTCGGGGCTACCGTGAAGGCTTGCAGGGTCTTGAGTGCGGAGAAGCCCGTAATTTCATTAAACATCTCAGAGGCATCCTCGCCCAGCACCGGGTCTGACGTGAACAGCCCGATATCCGTATATACGCGTGCCGTGCTTTCATTGTAGTTGCCAGTTCCCACATGCACGTATCGTTTGAGCACGTTACGCTCATGGCGCACAACAAGAATGATTTTGGCATGCGTCTTCAAACCAACCAGTCCGTACACCACATGACAGCCTGCTTTCTCAAGCGTACGCGCCCAGGCAATATTACGCTCCTCGTCAAAACGGGCCTTCAGTTCCACCACCACCGTGACCTGCTTGCCGGATTCGGCCGCACGTGCCAGTGCCGGAATCAGCTTGGATTCCCCGTTGACCCGGTACAGGGTCATTTTGATGGCCATCACATCGGGGTCCTCTGACGCTTCTATAATAAAGTCCGTCACCGCATCGAACGATTCATACGGATGATATACCAGCACGTCCCGTTTGCGAAGTACGTTGAAAATATCCTCTTGCGGGGGCAACTCTTCGGGATACAGCGGTTTGATTACCGGAAATTTCAGATGCGAATACCCCTCCAAATGATCGGCAAAAGACGATAAAAACGTCAAATCGAGCGGCCCATCTATCTCAAACACATGATCGAACAGCTTAAATTCACGTTGAAGCTCCGCCAGAGCAAAGGGATGAATCCCTTTTTCCACTTCCAGTCTTACCGGTGCACCGCGTCTTCTTCGACGCAGCTCTTTTTCAATCTCTTCGAGCAAATCTTCAATCTCTTCTTCATTAATGGACAAATCGGAATTACGCGTAACCCGAAAGGCCTGAACCGCCTCCGGAACATAGCCCGTGAAAAGCGTTTGGATATGATGCTTAATAAGTTCTTCAATTAAAATAAATGATTTCTTCTTACTGTTGGAACGCAGCGGTACTGTAACAACACGTGGAATATTGGAAGGCACCTGCACTATGGCAAAAAGCGGTTTATCCTCCTCGGTATCCCCTGGACGTTTCAAGACGACTGCTAAATATACGTATTTATTATGAACCAATGGAAAAGGACGGCTTTGATCGACCGCCATCGGCGTTAGCACCGGAAATATAATTTCATGAAAATACGCATCCAGCGACTTGCGCTGTGTCGTATTCAAGTCTTCATATTCAAGTAATAAAAGCCCTTTTTTCGTCAAGAGGCGAGAAATATCACGATAGGTCCGATATTGCTCGGATACCATCGAGACGGTGCGCTTGATCAGGCGTTTGTACAAACCGGAGGGGGTATATCCGGTAAAATCCTTTTGCATAAAACCAGCCTTGATCTTCTCTCTCGTCTCTGCCACGCGAACGGCCATAAACTCATCTAAATTGCTAGACACAATTGCCAAAAATTTGGCTCTCTCCAGCAACGGTGTATCTGCATCCTGAGCTTCCTGAAGCACACGACGGTTAAATTCAATCCAGCTTAAATCCCGATTAAAATAACGTTCTGACCCGGCTTTATCCTTTTTCTGACTCTCTATCAACATATGGCCTCCATCAATTCATGCAGTATTGTTAACCTTTATTGTACTATTAGATGAAACGCACTAGCATCACAGCTGTGTAAACACAATGTAAAATCTATGTAAACGCAACTGGATGTTGAAAAGGTCAATCGGATGCTTTACAAAAATAGCATTAAGGGGTACAGTGTTTACGTCTGTTTCATAGAGTAGAATGACAAAGCATATCTTTTTCAACCACACTCAATTGCTGATTTTTAATGGCATCATATAGGGAGGATTTTCGTTATGGAACCCAAGAAAACGCCACGCGTACTGCAAAAAAACATCGAATTTTTCACCGCAGCGCTGTCTCAACACCTCGTTTCGGTCTGGCAAGAGGACCCTACGGGCGTATATTGCGAGATCGGCTGTGGATATATCGAGTTGTTCAGCAGCGAGATGATTCGAGTGCGCAATCAGGATGGGACCCCAAGCCATTATGACCGCAACATTACCATGTTTCAGTTGATCACGAAAGATCAACCGATATAATTATTATAAGCTTGCATGCGCGGTTCTTCCAGATTAGAATTGTTTTTATCTTATAGATAATGCTTGGCTTGTATATCAGCTAAAGCTCGAAATTTCACTCAAAAAGCGCCATAGAGCGCTTTTTTTTGTCGACTTTTTTTGAACATCGTTGCAAAAAGCAGTATGATAAGGGGGCATATTACCTGAATTTAAAGGGGAATCAACCGATGGAGCATACAACATCAGATGGACGCATCCTGGTCATGACCGCGGTTGAAGGCGAACGGGAAGCCGTGCTGCGCGGCTTGAAAGGCGATACTCGCTTTGCAGTCGAGCTGGCAGGTGTGGGCGCTCCGTCCGCAGCGGCTTCAACCGCACTGGCGCTGGCTGCTGGTGACTTTCGCCTGGTCATCAGCGCCGGGATTGGTGGCGGCTTCGTTGAGTCAGCCGCGCTGGAGAGCGTCGTCGTTGCGGACGCGATCATCGCTGCCGACCTCGGGGCCGAGACGGCAGAAGGCTTCAGCAGTGTGGACGAGCTAGGCTTTGGCTCCAGCCGAATCGCCGTGAACACCGCCGCCAGCCAGCGGATCGTGCAGGCACTGCGCGCCGCCGGACAGACAGCTGTCGCTGGGCCGATCCTGACCGTCACGACGGCCACAGGCACGTCGGCAACCGCGGAACAGCTGGCTCGAC